>JAWOHU010000093.1:0-5399 GCA_046485025.1 Cloacimonadaceae bacterium (SeqCode)
GAAAATTGTTAAACGCGGTCCTCGGGGGATGGACTGCAACCAATGTGTTCAATCCAGGTCACGCGGGCTCAGCCCGGGTGGACCCCGCGTGGCCCCCGGGTGGTCTGCATGGAGGAGGTAAGTTTGATGTATGTAATGGCTATAATCTATATAAGAATAGGATATGTTTCTGTCTTGTCTGATATTTGATAGTAGCAGTGATGTTAAGCAAATTATTCAGCCAATAATTCAGCTCGTTTCACGGCTTGATGAAAAGAAGTTTGACAAAGATGGCAACTTGCTAAACTTAACATTTCAGTTTATTATAGAGTTGAAGAGCTGAGAATAAATGGTATTAACAAAGAGGACACCGATTTAAGATGAGAATCGCATTTCTGGGACCTTCGCACCCGTGGCGGGGAGGGATTGCGCAGTTTGCGCAGAATCTGGCTGCCAAGCTGGTGGAAAACGGGCAGGATGTAATCATGTTCACCTTTATACATCAGTATCCTGAGCTCTTTTTCCCGGGAACGGAACAGACAGAAACATCCACTCCCAAAACAGTTCTTCCCACTCAAAAGATTCTCACGCCCTACAATCCTCTGACCTGGCTGTCCGCGCTGCATGACATCAAAGCCTGGAATCCCGACGTGCTGATTGTTTCATACTGGATTCCTATAATGGCTCCAGCTTTCGGATTTATGCTCAGACGCCTGAAACAGACCAGAAAAATCTATCTGATTCATAATGTCGAGTCTCACGAGAAATGGCTGCTGTCCAATGTCTTGACCAGCTTTGCCATGCGTTCTGCCGACGCTTTTATTACTTTGTCAAAGGTCAGCACCAGAGCACTTTTAAATCTGATCAATGGTCTGGACAGAAACAAAATCCTGCAGCTCTTCCATCCTGTTTATGAATATCTACATCTGAATGATACACAAGAAATTGCGATTAAGAATAAACTGCTGTTTTTTGGTTTCGTCAAACATTATAAAGGTCTGGATGTTCTGCTGCAGGCACTGGCAATTGCCATCAAAACCAATCCCACGCTAAAACTTGTCATAGCCGGAGACGTCTATGGTGACAGAAAAATCTATCTCGACCTGATTGAAACTTTGCAGCTGAAAGATAATGTGGAAATTCACTTCCGCTATATTGCCGACGAGGAAATTGAAGAATTTTTCACAGAGGCTGACGTCTGCGTTCTGCCGTACCGCTCAGCCACGCAAAGTGGAGTGGCACAGCTTTCCTTTGCTTTTGAAGTTCCCGTCATTGCCACCAAAGTAGGTGGCATTGAGGAAGTTGTCAGAGACGGAGAAAACGGACTTCTGGTCGAAGCAGAGAATCCTCAGGCTCTGGCAGAGAAAATCCTGTCTTTTTACAATGAGAATAAGATGTCCTGCTTTGTTGAAAACATCCGAACAGCCAATCGGGAAAACTCCTGGGATGCATTTACCAGCAAACTTCTGGACTTTCTGAAATGAATAAGTTGCTGCTCATCACTTACTATTTTCCACCCTGCGGAGGCGCTTCAGTACAGCGTTGGCTAAGACTTCTGCCCCACCTGGTCGAAGCCGGATTCGAAGTCACAGTGCTGACCACAGAGGACGGAGACTATCCTCAGAGAGACGAATCCCTGCTGGCATTGATACCTGAAAAGGTCAGAGTGGCCCGCACTTTCACGCCAGTTTTCGGCAAACTCTGGAAATCTTTAACAGCTAAAGATGAGCCCCTACCCTATGGCAGTCTCAAACTTCCGGAAACTTCTTCCATCCTCAAAAAATCAATGTTCTGGTTCAGACTCAATACTGTCAGTCCGGATGCGCGCGTAATCTGGAATCCATTTGCCCGCAAACAGGCAATTCAACTGCTTAAAACAGAGAACTTTGACTGGATTGTTACAACCGGACCTCCCCACTCCACTCACCTGGTTGGGATGTATCTTAAAAAACGCTTTAAGATCAAATGGCTGGCAGATTTCAGAGATCCCTGGACACAAATCTTCTATCTGCAGGAAAAGAAGCAGAATTCATTCATTAAACAGCGTAATAAAAAGCTGGAATCAAAAGTAGTTAAAACAGCTGATGTAAACCTGATTGTCTCACAAAGCATCGCAAATCAACTTCCTGCAGGAAATAAGTTAGTTTTTTACAATGGCTACGAAGCAGGACAATTCTCCCAGCTCAAGTATGAAAAAGCAGAACACTTCAGGATAAAGTTTATAGGACAACTGACAGAAGGTCAGGACATCAATTCCCTGCTGGATTATCTTTCCCTGGCAGCAGAACGCAATTCTATGCAAGACATAGCCTTCAGTTTTGTCGGTGCCCACCTTACGGAAACCGCTAAATATTACTTCCCTATTGTCAAGACAGGTTTCCTGCCCCACGAGCAGGCTCTGGCAGAAATGGTAAATTCTGAACTGCTCATCCTTTTGATAAACCAATATGCTGACAACCAGGGTATGCTGACAACCAAACTGTTTGAATACATAGCTGCCAGGACACCGATTTTATGCATCGGACCTGCAGACGGAGAAGCCTCTACAATAATCAGACAGTCACAAAGCGGTCTGGTATTTGAAAAGACAAATCCTGAAATTGAGACCTATCTGCTTGACCTGTATCAGAAATGGCAGAGCGGCATTCCGGTTAGAAATGACCAGGATATATCGCAATGGTCTGCAGGACAGCAGATTAAGAAACTCGTCAGCCTACTTTCCTGAAACTAAAAAAGATAAATCCGCTTTTGTGCATTATTTTGTTGACAAATAATCCTACTAATTATTTTTGTATCATTATAATATGATTTTGGAGGAAGAATGCCCCAACATAAGTCACCTATGAAAAGGATGAAGACTGACAAGAAAAGAGAAGCCCGCAATAATTATGTAAAGCGGACTCTGAAGACATTGGCTAAGCAATTTAAAAGTGAAATTCCATTGGAAGAAAAACAGCAGATGCTCGATACTCTCTATGCCCAATTGGACAAGGCTGCCAAAAAAGGTGTCATTCATAAAAGAACAGCATCACGCCGTAAATCAAGACTGGCTGCTTTCTTAAATAAAGAATCCGCAGCAGAAAAGAAATAGAACTATAATCTGAACAAATAAAAAAGACCTCAGAATTCTGAGGTCTTTTTTTTATAGTCTGAGTTCTTTAGTTGTTTGATTTCAGTGAGAAGGACATCGGGACTGTCACTTTGGCTTTGACTGGTTTTTTGTTATAAAGGGCAGGCTTAAACTTCCACTCCATAATTGTGAGCAAAGCTTCGTCATCCAGACCGTCAGGTTCTGCCATGAGGGATTTTGTAACTCTGGCATCTCCGACAGTTCCGTCTTTCAGGACAATCACTTCCAGAACCACCACGCCCTGAATTCCGGTCTTTCTGAGCTTTTCGGGGTAAACCGGCATCGGATGCTGGATAGGCACCGGCGGAGTATCATAATCAGTAAGTTTGAGGTCGTCAAAATCATCTGCAAACATATCTTCACCCTCTGTAGTTACAGAAACGGTATCATCTTCTGTCCAGTTTTCCTCAACCATTGTAGTATCATTTTCTACAAAATTCTGCTCCTGATTAATGGTCTCCTGCTTTTTGCAGCTGACAATCAGAAGGACTGAGACCAATAATAACGTTAGCCATGACAGTAAAGCTATGTTTCTCATTTTATGTGAACCTCTCACTTCTTTTTTTTTCAGGCGGTTCAGATGTTCCTTCAGGTACAAGCCTGTGTGGGACTTCTTGTTTTTTATAATCTGTTCAGGAGTTCCCTGCGCAATAATATATCCGCCAGCGTCACCGCCCTCGGGTCCCAGGTCAATTATCCAGTCTGCACATTTGATTACGTCAAGATTGTGCTCAATCACTATGACAGTGTTTCCCATCGCCACCAGCCTGCGCAGCACAGACAAAAGTTTACTGATGTCGTCAAAATGCAGACCTGTAGTTGGTTCGTCAAGTAAATAAAGTGTGTTGCCGGTGCTGACCTTGCTGAGCTCCCTGGCAAGTTTGATTCTCTGTGCTTCGCCGCCGGAAAGAGTAGTGGAGGGCTGCCCCAGTTTGATGTAGTCCAATCCGACTTCGTGCAGGAGCTTGAGTTTGTTCTGAATCGTGGGGATATTGGCAAAGAATTCCACTGCTTCCTGGACATCCATATCGAGGACTTCGGCAATGTTCTTGCCCTTGTAGCGGACGTTCAGGGTTTCAGTGTTGTAGCGGCTCCCTTTGCAGACTTCACAGGTGACATAAATATCCGCCATAAAGTGCATTTCAATCTGCTTGAGTCCCGCTCCCTCACAGGCTTCACAACGTCCGCCTCTGACATTGAAAGAAAATCTTCCGGAGCTGTAACCTCTGATTTTGGAGGCTGGAAGCTGGGCAAATAAGTTCCTGATAGGGTCAAAAAGTTTGATGTAGGTGGACGGATTGGAGCGCGGAGTCCTGCCAATGGGCTGCTGGTCTATGGCAATCACCTTGTCTATATGCTCATCTCCCGTTATGGACTTCATTTCGCCCACTTTGTGAGATGTGCGGTAAAATTTATTGTGCAGATACGGGAAAAGGGTCTGATTGACCAGAGAACTCTTGCCAGAGCCGGAAACTCCAGTTACGCAGATGAACAAACCAAGGGGAATTTCCACATCGAGGTTCTTCAGATTATTGTGGTGAGAGCCGTGAAGGACTATTTTTCTCTCATCAGCTGGGACTCTCTTATTGGGGACAGGTATACTTAGTTTTCCTGAGAGATATTGTCCGGTCAGGGACGCCTTATTTTTCAGCAGAGAATTAAAATCGCCTGTGTGAACGATTTTACCGCCGTGCACACCGGCTTTGGGTCCGAAATCCACAATTACATCAGCCGTTCTGATGGTCTCTTCGTCGTGTTCAACGACTATGACAGAATTTCCCAAATCCCTGAGCTTAACCAGCATTTCAATCAGTTTTCTGTTATCACGCTGGTGCAGACCAATGCTGGGCTCATCCAGAATATACATTACACCAACCAATTGACTGCCAATCTGGCTGGCTAGTCTGATGCGCTGAGTTTCTCCGCCTGACAGAGATGGCGACCTGCGATCCAGAGTCAGATAATGGAGTCCCACATTCTGCAGAAATCCCAGTCTGTTCATGATTTCCTTCAGAACTTCAGAAGCTATGATTGCCTGATTGCCGTTCAGCTTCAGAGCAGAAAAGAAATCATAGGCTGTCTTGATGCTCATGGCAGTCACATCGCTGATATTTTTATTTTTAATCCTGACAGCCAGGTTTTGTGGTTTGAGTTTCATCCCATTGCATTCAGGGCAGGGTTTGTCACTTATAAACTGCAGATAATAGCGGCGCATATCCTCGGAAGTAGTTTCATGCATGCGTCTTTTTAGCTGAGGAATGATACCTTCAAAACGTGTGTTGAACTGCCC
>JAWOHU010000096.1:0-3704 GCA_046485025.1 Cloacimonadaceae bacterium (SeqCode)
CACAAAAACCCTGAAGTAATGGGAGAAAAAGGTATCTATGCCCGTTTTTTGGGCGAACCTAATTCCCCGCTAGCTCTGAAACTCCTGCACACTTACTACTTCAAGCGTTCAGTGAATTCCGGACAGGTCACGGAACAAGCCACTCATAAACATCACTAATAAGAAAAGTAGTTACAGACGCCTCGTCTGAACAAGACATTCGAGGCGAATGAATTTATTATGTCATTCCTGCGCAGGCAGGAATCTTAAAAAATAAAAGCCCGTCTGATCGACGGGCTTTTTTTATCCAATAATAACGACTAAAATTACTCCTTACGCCTGATCCAGTCTGCGATATCGTGTATGACCTGTTCTGCCACAAAAGCCTGCGCCATATAACTGCCTGGGGTGGACATTCCCTCAATGTGCATAAACAGATGGTCTAGGTCGGGATAGCTCCTCAATTCAGCATTTTTTTGAACTTCTGAAGCCTGTGTCCAAAGCTTGAAATCCTCCATTGTTACCTGATAATCCTTCTCGCCCTGCAGAATCAGAAACGGCTGCTGAGTTTTGCTGAAAGTCTCCACCTGATCGTATTGATTCAGGGACAGCCAATATGCCTTGGATAGACCCATCAGCAGATTTTCCGGCGCTGGTTTTTCTTCATCAAGATATTTGACATCATTGACCTGGGACTTGATTGTATCAAGCGTTTCCTGAATTTCGGGTGTCATTTCCTCCAAACCATAGATGTAGGTATATTGCTCCAGAACAAGGTCTTCCAGAGGTCTGGCATTGCCGGCAAGCATAATAAAACCGGTAATTTCTTTGAGTTCAGAAGCTGCCATAGGCAGGATAAATCCGCCCAGGCTATGCCCCAAAAGGTAGTATCCGTCAGCAATAAAATGAGGAATCTTTTCCAGTGCAGTCAAAGCAGCATTCACCTCAGGCAGGTATTCATCCCTGACTGTAAAATACTTCAGGTCACCCAGACTTTCCGGATAATCGCGTGTCCTTTTGGTCCAGCGCAGGCTGGCGATTCCCTGTCTGGCAAGCCCGTAAGCCAGATCCCGAAAGGGTTTGCGGGCTCCGACTGTCTCATCCATATCATTGGGTCCGGAACCCGAAAGCATCAGCACCAGAGGGAACGAGCCCTCCCGGGACGGAAGAGTCAGCTTGCCGTTCAGGTTTAAGCCTTCTAATTCAAATGTGTAGTCCTGCTCAACAATATTTTCTGCCTTCAGATATTCCGGCAGTTCGATTTTAACTCCCGGCTTTGCCACCGAGGATGGACGAAACAAAAGACCTGCTACGCTTCCATTCTCATCCTGCGTGACCAGCACGTCGAGCACCATTTTGTCAAAATCCACGGCAAAGGTATAAACTGTAAAAGGATCCCTTTGTTCTGTCGTGGTCTGGATTACTTCAATGAATTCGCCCACCTGCTTGGGAACGCTTTCCCAGGTCTCTCTTAGCAGTTCGGCTGACATGGCTTCCTGCATCTCTGTTGTGCTCATAGCAAAACACTTGTCATAGTCGCCCTGCAGCAGGTTATCAAAATATATTTGCGCATTGCTTTTTTCTGCTGCCATCAGGTTTGTGCCCGCCGTCAGCAGAATCAGAGCCGTCAACAGCGCCAGGATATGTATCTTTTTCATCATTTCTCCTCATTTAAATATACTGAATTCACCCTTCCTTCCTGCACTGAATTGTCAATGAATTTGTGTCTTTTTTACATATCCGGTGTGACTGTTTTGTATCACTTTCGTATAAATTAAAACTCGTTTTCACCTCTCTCTTGCCTTTTCCTCCCATCCTTTAAACATCTCTTGCCTTTACATCCAATACTTTATTATTACGGTACTATTACGGTAGCATTACGGTAAAAAACCGTATTAGTACCGTAATGGTATAGTTATAGTGCCGTAATTGATGTATGGAATGAACAGGAATCATTTATTCTTATTGACAAATGGGAACATATATTGCAATTGAATAAATGTTCATACCAGTCAAGGAATTGAAGCATAATTATTACACAGATAAATTGATACTGCAAAAAGGAGAAACCATGCGCAGACTAGTTTTTGTTTGTTTGTTGCTGACGGCAGTTCTGACTGTCCTTTCAGCCAACGCCGTGCCGGAATATTACAAATCCGGCAGCAGCACCGAAGTCAGCTTCGGGGAAAGACCTTTTATCGATATTTACAAAGTCTCGGACGATGCCATCGAGCCGGGACACATCAGAATCAAACTTTCGGAAAAACACTCTGAACTCGCTGCCCGACTGGCAGACACAGACGGCATTGTCAGCAGTTTCGGAATTGCTGAACTGGACGAACTCAACCAGCAATACGGCATTACAGAAATCGCTAAACTATTCTACAGTCCGTCTCTCAACAATAAATTCACCTGGCGTCATCAGCTTTGGGGTCTGCATTTATGGTTTGAACTCCGCTTTGAAGGCAAACAGGATATCCGCGAACTGGTCATGGCTTACCGCGGTCTGATAGATGCTGTGCAATGGGCTGAACCTGAATACAAGAAAATTCTGCTTTCAGTTGACAGCGGATTGAATGCTATCCCCGATTCTGGCAACAACAGATGGACTCCAAACGATCCGCAGTATGTCAATCAATGGCATTATAACAATACAGGTCAAACCGGCGGAACAATTGATGCAGACATTGATCTTCCCGCAGCCTGGGATATTGAAAAAGGTCATCCTGCAGTCATTGTAGACATCCAGGACGGAGGATTTCAGACTGACCATCCCGATCTCATTGGCAACCTTTGGAACAACCCCGGAGAGATTGCAGGCAATGGCATTGATGATGACGGAAATGGTTATGTGGATGATATTTATGGATATAATTTTGTCAACGGCAACGCAACAATTGTTGGACACTATCATGGTACTCACGTATCCGGAACTATTGCAGCCAAAACCAACAACGGAATAGGCGTATCAGGAATAGCTGGTGGTAATAACACAACCCCGGGCGTCACTTTAATGTCCACTCAGGTCTTCACCGATTCCGGAAGTGGTGGATTTGCAACTGCTCCGATTTATGGTGCTGACAACGGCGCTGCCATCTCTCAAAACAGTTGGGGTTATACACAAGTCGGAGCTTATGACCAGTCGGTTCTTGATGCTATTGACTATTTCAATGCCAATGGCGGAGGAGTTGTCATGGATGGTGGCATAACCATTTACGCAGCCGGAAACAGTCAATCTTCCGGTCAATGGTATCCCGGCTGCTACAGTGGTACTTTTGCAGTAGCAGCAACCAATCACAATGATGCCAAAGCCTGGTATTCCAATTATGATGCCTGGGTGGATGTATCTGCCCCTGGTGGAGAAACCAATACCGTTTCCAATCAAGGCGTTCTCAGCACTTATACCGGCAGCGGTTATAGCTATCTGCAAGGCACTTCCATGGCTTGCCCTCATACATCAGGTGTGGCGGCTCTGGTGCTATCCTATGCTTATCGCAACGGCCAGATTTTATCCAACACAGATCTTGCAGATATTATTAAAAACACAACTGACAATCACTATAGTGCAAACCCAGGTTACATTGGACAACTCGGAACTGGTCGCATCAATGCCTACTCGGCTTTGCTGGCAGTAGATCCCACTCTGCCTTCCTGCACAATCACTGCTCCCGCCAACGGAGCTGTATTTGACCTGAATAGTACTATCCCTGTCAACGTAACTGCCA
>JAWOHU010000204.1:0-8121 GCA_046485025.1 Cloacimonadaceae bacterium (SeqCode)
ATCACCGACTTTAATGATGAAGACGGGAATGCCGTAAGACGAGAGCCAGCGCGCTATGACATAACCGTCCCCGCCGTTGTTGCCGGGTCTGTATAAGATTACAGTGCTTTGTCTTAAGTAATCGGGAAACAGCTTGAACAGCAGGTCGGCACAACCCTTTCCGGCATTTTCCATCAGTATGCGGGACGGGATGCCGAATTCTGTTATAGCTTTGTTGTCGAGCCGTTTCATCTGTTCTGAAGAGATTATGGTTAGCATGGAATCCTCCTATGCTTCAGGTTTGGTGGCGTGCAAAGCGATTTCAATGGTGGTTCCTTCGCCCGGAGCGCTGGTCAGGACTTTGATTTTGCCTTGATGATATTCATCGATAATGCGTTTGGCAAGGCTCAAACCCAGTCCCCAGCCTCTGTTTTTGGTAGTGGTTCCGGGTTCAAATATCTTTTTCCACAGGGAACGCGGAATGCCTTTGCCCTCATCCATAACGTGAATAAAGACCCAGGGCTGTTTTACTGATGCAGTAATGATAATGTTTCCGCCCTTCTTGCCAATGGCGTCGATGCAGTTCTTGATCAGATTTTCCATTGTCCACTTGATCAGGTCTGCATCCATCATCACTTTGACATTGCTGATCTTACTTATGTAAGTAATTGTTATTTTGGAACTTTGATGCGGCAGACGGTCTTTGAAATACTCAACAATTTCCTGCAGGATTTTATCCAGGTCGTGAGGCATCAGCTTGATGGTAGAGCCCACTTTACCAAAGCGCGAGGCGATGGTTTTCAGCTTTTCCAGATCTGCTGTCATCCACTCTATGAATTGTGAGTATTCCTCTTCGGATTTAAATCCTCTGGGATGAGCCTTCAGATAATCAACCCAGCCCATTAATGAGGTGACAGGAGTCCCGAATTGGTGTGCAGTTTCCTTGGCCAGTCCAATCCAGAGAGAATCTTTTTCAGTGCGTTTGAGCAGCATCAGTCCATACAAGCCAAACAGCACCACCAGCACCATCATCACGAGTTCAAAATATACCAGATAGGGTATTCGCGCCAATGAAACAGACGGCGTAAAATAAGCATAGCCCAGGCTGTCCTCTTCATTGGTGATAGGGATTTCTATCATAGCTTGGGAACGGTGAAAAAGCTCTAACCTCTCATCCAGGTTCAGGTCGCGATAAACCTTGTTTTCAGGAATCTCAACATTTCTCCAGTAAAGAGGTGTTTTCCTTCTGTCGGTGATGATGATGGAGTAATCTATGTTCTTGATAAACTGCTGCATTGATACAGGTCTCTGGAAATGGGCATAACCCAGGATTTTGTCTCTGTAGGTAATGGGGATGGAGATCATCAAATCCAGTTGTTTAAGTAGATAGTTTTGCTCGTTTCTGCTAAGCTGATCATAGGTCAGATTGTCGGGAACGTTCATGTGATACCAGTTGGTGGGGATATCATCCGCGTCGGTAATGATAATCGGGATGTTTAGTTGTGCCAGAAACGTTGTATTCAGATAGTTCCACATCCGTTCCTGATAATTATTTGCTCCGGCTGCCTGCAGATATTCGACCAGAACTTCAGTCAGTAGTTGTGTATTCATTTCAGCTTTTTTCAGATAGTCATCCGTGTAGGCAATGTATTGTGCAAAGAGGCGCGGCACGTATTGGGCATCGCGTTTGGCATTCTGAATCAGGACGTGGGTATAGACACCGAAAAACAGCAGCAGAAAAATGATGCCGAAAATCAGATACAGTCTGAGCGCCAGATAGCGGTTAAATCTCTTTCGCCTTTTCCCAGACAGCGTCGAGCTCTTCAAGGCTGGCAGCATGTATGTCTTCTCCTTTACTGCGATAGTGTTCTTCTATGTATTGAAATCTTTTGGTGAATTTGCGCGTGGTTTCCTTGACTGCAGATTCTGCATCAATATGCAGTTTGCGAGCCAGATTTACTATGGTAAAGAGCAAATCACCCACTTCTTCTCTGATCTGATCCTGGTCATCATTTTCCAGAGCTTCATTGAGCTCTGCGATCTCTTCATTCAGCTTTTCCAGAACAGGTTTGTGGTTCTGCCAGTCAAAGCCTACTGAAGCAGCTTTTTCCTGTGTCCGTTGCGCATAAATAAGACCCGGCAAAGCTCTCGGAATGCCTTCCAGAACAGATACGCGATCTTTTTTCTCAGCTTTTTTCAAACGTTCCCAGTTCATTTTTACTGCATCAGCATCAGTTACATCGGTGTCTCCAAACACATGCGGATGACGCCGCACCAGTTTGCTGTTGATGTTGTTCAGAACGCTTTCCACATCAAATCTGCCTTCTTCACGTGCGATCTGGCATTGAAACACGATGTGCAGCAGCAAATCACCCAGTTCTTCATTGAGAGCGGCATAATCATCTTCCTCGATGGCTTCCACAGCTTCAAACAGCTCTTCTATGAAGTTCGGGATCAGGCTTTTGGGTGTCTGCTTCAGATCCCACGGACAACCGGAAACCGGCTCCCGTAACCGGCTGATGATCTCCACCAGCTTGTCAAACGACTGCATAATCACTTCCATTGTAACAGAATATCATAGTTTAATCCTTATATAGAAACTCCCTTCTTTTGACAAGTTTATTCTTTCTTTCTGCCCATAGACCGGACCTGATGGCCTTCTGCCTACCTCCTGCTGAGATCCTGTGCCCGGGCAGAGGCGATCAGCCGCAGCAATGGTAGATACTGCCAGGCCTTAAAGATGTGATTTGATGGTCCGAAAGATTTAACTTGACACTGATTGGGATTCATTGCAGATGAATAATCATAGCCGGTAAGGAGGTTACAATGAAATTCCATTGGATTATCTGGATTCCGCGCATCCTGATGATGCTTTTAATTGCTTTTGTTACTTTATTTTCCTTAGATGTTTTCGAAATGGACACAAATATCTGGAACAAACTGCTGGGATTTCTGATTCACAACATTCCTTCCATTCTGCTGCTGCTGGTTTTGCTCTTCACCTGGAAAAAACCTCTCTTTGCCGGCATATTTTATATCGTTCTGGCGATTGCTCTATCCGTTTTTTGGAAAACCTATGAACAACTGACAACCTTTCTGGTCTTCACGGTTCCCATGCTGGTCACAGGCGGTTTGTTTATCATTTCTCAATATCAGAAACCGGCGAGGTAAATCGGATCAGGTTTTATCGATTAAAAAATGTCTTTTTCAAACTATCGGAAAATTTTTCACTTCCTGCTCGCTACGAGAACTTGGTGAGGACTTTGTCCACATTGCCTCTGCGTTGCATGAGAGTTTTAAAAATTACTGACACATTCACAATATCATATGATATCAATCATTTACGAGTAATAATCTCATCCTTTCTGACACTTTATCCTGCTTAGTAATTTTATTCTTTACAAGATTGGGCAAATCTGAGATGATGAAAATACTGCAAGGTATGTGCTAAACTGGAGAGTTATGTCTGTTTGTTATCTGTTGTGAGACAGTTTGTTACCTTGAAGTATGAGGCTGATTTTCAAATAAAAAATATAAAGGTTGAGTTATGGAGAAGCGATGGGACACTCCCATTCCTTTGGATAATGGCGCACTGGAGCAGGTGAAAGCTATTTCACAGGAGTTCAAGTGTCCGCTCTTGATTGCGGAATTGCTCTATAGGAAAGGCTTTCAGACCAGGGAAGTAATTCAGGAATTTTTTCATCCGGATCTGGCCAGACTGCACGACCCCTACCTGTTTGACCAGATGGACAAAGCCGTTGAGCGCATCCTGAAAGCGATTGAGGACAAGGAAAAAATCACCATTTATGGCGATTACGATGTGGACGGAACTACTGCCACAGCCGTGTTGTATCTGGGTTTGAAACGCATCAATGGACTGGTGGATTTTTATATTCCGCACCGTATGATAGATGGCTATGGGCTTTCTCTGAACAGTCTGGACTATCTGAAAACCTCGGGTGCCAGTCTCATCATCAGCGTGGACTGCGGCGTCAATGCCATTGAAGAAATCACTGCCATCAACGAGATGGGCATGGAAATCATCATCACCGACCACCACAATCCCAAAGATGTGCTGCCGGAAGCTTTTGCCATCATCAATCCCAAATTGGTAAACTCCAGTTATCCCTTTCCGCACCTGGCGGGAGTCGGTGTTGCCTATAAGCTTTTGATGGCGATATATCATAAGCTGGGCATTGACACTCACGACAACATCATGAAATATATGGACCTGGTGGCGGTCGGAACCGTGGCTGACATCGTTCCTCTGACAGATGAAAACAGAATTTTTGCCAGCATCGGTCTGCAGCACCTGATTGAGAAAAAGAACCTGGGACTCAATGCTTTGATTCAAATCAGCAACCTGAATCAGAAAAATCTGGATACGACTGATATCGTGTTTGGCATTGCGCCGCGCATCAATGCCGCCGGCAGAATGGGCAGTGCCGCCACTGCTGTGGAACTGCTCATTTCCACAGAAGAAGACCGCAGCATGGAATTGGCGGAAGTGATTGAGCGACAAAACTCTCTGCGACAGCAGGAAGACCAGAAAACCTTCATCGAAGCCTGCGATATCATTGAAAAGAAATACAAAAACCTGGCTAACACGCCCTGCATGATTATCAGTTCGGATGACTGGCATCCAGGCGTGATTGGCATCGTGGCATCCAAGCTGGTGGAAAAATATTACCGACCTGTCATCATGATTTCTTTCAAAGACGGTTTCGGCTGCGGCTCAGGGCGCAGCGTGGCTGATTTTGACCTGTTCGGGGCGCTCAAGAAGACTGAGCACAATCTGCACAGTTTCGGCGGCCACAAATATGCAGTGGGGCTGACCATCTACCAGGAATACATAGACAGGTTTGAAAACGAACTCAGCCGCTACATTGGAGAAAACCTTAAAACAGAACAGGTAAGACCACCCCTTAAAATAGACCACGAACTCGAACTGTTTGACATCACAGACAATCTGATGGAGTGGATGGAACATTTTGCACCCTTCGGACCGGAAAACCAGCATCCCATCTTTCTGTCCAGGCAGGTCTCGGTTGCCGGCTATCCCTATAACGTTGGACGTAACCATCTGAAACTTAAAGTAGTTAAAAACGGTGTAAATCTTGACCTGATTGGCTACAACCTGGGCGACTACTTGCCCCTGCTCAAGAAAAATACCGTCATCGATATTGCCTACACCCTTGAATACAACCGCTTTGGAGCCAAGACCACCATCCAGGGCAAGCTGAGGGATTTATATGTACACAATTCACAATGATTTGACTAAAACAAAGCAGCTGACAGTAATGCTTCTTATCTTGCTCTGCTGCCTGCTGCTGACCTCTTGCGCCGGCTTGGGCACGGGACTCAAACTCACTCCTGTAAGTCTGCAACTGACTGACACGCTACAGCTTCCCTTCAAGATCGAAAAATGCCTGCTGGACCAGCGCAGCAACACCTATTACCTGATGGAGCAAAACAGACCCAACCTCTATTTATACCGCAACGGACAGCAAATCAACCAGTTAGGCGGTTTCGGCACGCAGAAAACCAATTTCCAGAAACTAAGTGACATTGCGCTCGATGCTGACGGCAACCTGCTGGCGCTGGATTCCTTTGCCAGAACCATCAAAAAGTTCTGCTCCGAAGGCAAGTGGATTGCTGATATCGACATCTCAGTCTATAGCCAGCCGGTCAAATTCTGCACCCTGGCTGAGACAGATTTGATTATCTATGATGCCGCCAGCCAAGATCTTAGCAGGTTTTCCACCTTTGACCGCAAGGTAATGTTCAGCTTTGGCAGGTTTCAGGTTGATAACGTCTCCCACATCAGTGCTGTGGGCGACTATATTGCTGTGATTTCGGAAGATAGAACCAAAACCAGCCTGTTTACAGGCATGGGACAATTTATCCGGGAGATTTCTGCACAGATGGTGCTGGACCGTTTCCAGAACGGATTTGTTTATCAGGATGGTGCCTTGAAGGCTGAACAGGGCGAGCCCATCCTGCCTTTAGGGCTGCACGATCCTGAACTGAAGCTGTTTTCCGGCTTGACTGCCCTGCTGCTGGTCAGCGATTATTCGGTTCAGACTTTCATCTCTGGCTACCGGTAAAATGCTTGAATTAATATGAAAAAGACTTTGCTGATTCTGCTGAGCGCTCTGCTGCTGGGGCTTTCCAGGCTGCCTCTGTATAGTGGTTGGCTGGGATTTTTCGCCCTGGTGCCGCTGTTCTACTATTTTGACTGGGGCAGGCACACCTGGAAGGAACTGTTCAGAGACGCATTTGTCTATAGCGCAGTGAGTTTAATCCTCTGGATGCACTGGATTTGGGGTGTCACTGCACCCGGCTTTGTCGGTATTATTATATTCTATGCTGTTGCCTATTTCCTTGCCTTTCTTGCAGTTCAGCTCATCTGGCAGAAGCTGCCGAAGTTCAAATACATCGGCTTTATGCTCATTTTTATTACTTTGGAATACATTCAGAACTTCACGGAATTCCGTTTTGCCTGGATAAATTTGGGCTACGCTCTGACAGATTACACAGTGCTGCTGCAGGCTGCAGACCTGGGCGGAGTGGTCCTGCTGTCGCTGTTCCTGCTGCTGAGCAATATCTTTATCTATCAGATGCTTCATAAGAAAATGCGCTATCTGCTTTATCTGGCAATACTTATGCTGCTCTGGACCGGCTATGGCATCTGGCGGATGCAGACCTTGCCCCTGCAGCAGAAAGAAGCGCAAATCACTGTCATGCAGCCGAGTATCCCTCAGTCAGAGAAGTGGGAACAGGACCATTTTGACGAACTTTATGCCAGGTATGTTGACCTCACTGCCAAAGCTGCTCAGGACTCGGCTCAGCTCATCATCTGGCCTGAAGCTGCCATGCCTGCCTATGTTCTGCGCCAGTCGGAATACAGAATTATGGTGCAAAGCCTGGCTGATGCCAATCAGATAGACATTTTCACCGGTTTTCCGGATGTACTGCCCGCGCCGATAAATTATCCCGGCGGAGCTTATTACTACAACGCTGCGACGCTGTTCAAACCTCATAGAAATTATGCGCCGCCGTACTACAAAATAATCCTCGTGCCGGTGGCGGAAAGAACTCCTCTGCTGCACCTCTTTCCCTTCCTGTGGAAAATGCAGTTCGGGCAGGCGAATTGGGAATACGGAACCGAATATCTCTACTTTTCCAGCGCCGGGACTGTTTTTTCACCCCAGATTTGTTTTGAAATCGCCTTTGCCGAGCTTAACCGCAAAATGGCTTTCCGCAATCTGGGAGAGGGTTCAGGCAATAAGCCCGATAAGATTGACTACCTGGTCAACATCACCAACGACGCCTGGTTTGGCAGGTCTGCCGGACCCTGGATTCACGGCATGATGACCAAATTCCGCGCCATAGAAAACCGGATTCAGATTTACAGAAGCGCCAACACTGGCATCTCCATGGCGGTAGACCCCTTGGGCAGAGTGATAAAAAAGACCAGGCTTTTTGCCATCACCAATCTTGAAGCTCCGCTTTACACATGTGCCCGGGTTCCGCTCTACTACTATCTTTACTGGTGGCCGCGCCTGTTTTGTCTGCTGGCGGCAGCTCTGATTCTGATGGCAATCATCTATCGCAAAACTCCTGACCCTGCGCAAGGAGAAAAGAAATGAGCAAGTTTTACTACACTATCGGCGAGGTCAGCAATCTGCTTGACCTCAAGCCTTATGTTATCCGCTACTGGGAAACGGAATTCCCGCAGCTCAAGCCCCGCAAGGACCATGGACGCAATCGCCAGTTCACGGAAGAGCACATCGAACTGCTGCGCAAAATCAAAGACATGCTCTACAATCAGAAATTCACGATTGACGGAGCGCGCCAGAAACTCAAACAGGAAAAAAAGTCTTCCGAACAAATGGAAATTGACCTCTTTGCCACACCTCAGACCACTGAATCTTCCACTCTTTCCAAAAACGATAAAGCTCTGCTGGTCAAGGAATTGACCGACATCAAAAAGCAGTTGACCAGCTTTCTGCAAAACCTCAAGAAATCCCGCACGGAGTGATAGATGACCTTTCAAAACATCATCCTGACTTTACAACAATACTGGGCAGGGCAGGGCTGCAATCTGGTCCAGTCCTATGACATCGAGATGGGCGCCGG
>JAWOHU010000205.1:0-5209 GCA_046485025.1 Cloacimonadaceae bacterium (SeqCode)
CTTATTACCAGTATTTTATTTACCTTGTATCCTTTCATATCTTCATAATCAAAGTGCATGAGAAAGTAGATGCCATCGCCGACCGGCTTTCCGCTGTTGTCTCTGCCGTCCCAGTGAATGTTAGCTTCCATATCTATCAACTTGACCAACTGACCTCTGGGATTATATATCCAGATACGACGATCAGGATAAGTCACATAGGCAGGATGTTTAAAGTGCAGCACCCCTTTGGCTGGATTGAAAGGATTGGGATATATCTTTACAGCTGTTGCCGGAGGCTGGATTTCATCCTCATTGGAGACATCAATGAAATACTCCACAAAATCAATATTATTATCACTGATTTTAATCAAGACAGAAGACCATTCTTCCCCTACGGGTTCTATTGCCACCATATGAACAGGCTGTGTAAAATCCAGAGAAGTGGGAATAAAATCTACTTCCGAGCCGGTGCCTGTCATAATGATTTTCGCATACAAGGGAAAATCCTGATTGGCATCAAAATAATCAAATGACACAGTTACATTGCCGATAACACCACTCATTTGAGGATTGATAATTTGAGGCAGCGTATTCTGCCCGATCGCATATTGATGATTTTCAAACACAAGCTGCGCAATTCCGCTCAAATCGCCAATTCCGAAGGATGGAGTCAGGGTTCCCAAATCAATGTCAATTCTCATACTACCTGACATAAATCCTAAAGAGTTATAGTCAGGCGGCCAGTTGCCGAACTCAGGGTCAGCTGTCAGGTCACTGATATTGCAGCTCAGGAATAGTTTTCCGCTGGAAACGACACTCTGAATCGGACCCAGGTATTGATAGATGACAGTTGTGTCTGCCAGGTTGATGCCCAGCTTGTATAATCCTGGAGAAATCACGCCGGGTATATTGAAAGTATGAATCATGGCATAGACGCTGGAGTCTGCCACAGCCGTTGTAGTGCTGGCCAGGCCGGCAAAATACATGTTGTATGAAGTGAAGGAATTCATGGTGGGGAAAAGGTATGAGGCATTGGACATGGCGCAGTAGAGCTTGTTGTCTGAATAGCCAAACCAGTTGCCCAAAATATCGAGATTGGGATGATAGACGTTGATGCTGTCACCGGCAGGGTCATCTGCAATGTGTCCCAAAGTGTTTACTGTAACAGGCCAAGGGTCACCACTCAGAAAAGCGGGATTGACTGCAGTGATGGATTCTCCCATATAATCATAATGCGTTCTGAGACGGTATTTGAGAGTCTGCCCTGTCACAGCAGGCAGCAAAGCCTCATAGACAAAGGTTTCCGGAGTGGTGAGCGGCATTTCCGTCCAGGCACTGTTTTGCCAATTGTAAAGTTCATATTCATTCAGAATGGACGGGTTTCCGTTAAATCGCACATGCACCACGCCGTTATTGTCAACAGCGCTGTGACGGACATATTGCCAGGGCGTCAGATCCTGCGCAGACAGCAGGCAAAAAGCAAACAGCAAGATAGTTAAAAGCACAAAGCGTCTCATCTTATACCTCTCAACCCACAATTTCTCAGGTTGATTTGCATATTGAGACAGCGCAAGCAATCAGTCAACAAAAATAATGGCGGAAGCGGTTTTTTAATTCAGTCTGCCGGTCAGCACGATTTTGTCCGTGTCGATGTGTTTAGCTGCGATCTGCCGCACCAGGGAATCGTATAAATCCTTTTCCATTTCGGGCTGACGCGATAAAATCCAGAGGTATTTGCGGTTGGGGGCGCTGACCACAGCCCAGTCATATTTTTCCTTATCCAGCAGAATTATCCAGTAGTCGCCTTTAAAGGGCCAGAAGAACTGCACTTTAAGCTTGGCGTTGGTCTTTTTATCGGCGATGAAGGCCTTGCCATCTATTTCAGACATTTTCTGTGTGCCGTTAAAGTCTTTATAGGCGGTGTTTTTGACGGTGATATAACCCTTGGGGTGCAGGGCATATTCAGCGGTGGTGAGTTTGGCGTCCTTAGGCTGGAACCTGAATGGAAAATAAGCTATCTGATACCACAAGCCGGCATATCTCTGCAAATCGACCTTGTCCACTGTTGTGAGCGGCGGCAGCTTCCTGGCAGCCAGGCTTGACACCACTGCCGTCAGCAGAATTATTAAAATTATGATAAAACGCATGGTTTCTCCCTTAGTGAGTTTTTTCTCTTAAGACAAGATAATCGGCAAAACGCCTTTTTCCAAACTAAATCACTGCCGTTGACCGCATATTGCTTGACAGCGGAAGCGCTTCAGTTAGGCATTGTCACAAAGAATATTTTCATTGCAGAGGTAGAGGATATGCTGAGAACCCTGATTATCGTCCTGATCGTGCTCTGGCTGTGTCTGCTGGCGATTGCCGGCGTCAATTTTCAGCGCCAGTATCAGCTTGGAAAACAGAATATGAGAATCCTTAAGGATTATGAACTCAAGTCCGCGGTGGACGAGGTTTTTAAGGTTTTTCACGATTCTGTGGATAAAGATATCGCCCTGGCGGAACAGGCCAAGACAGACATCGATCAGTCCTTTCCTCTCAAAGACCAGAAACTGAACTGGCTGCTGCTGCGCCTGGCAATGATTGTTCTGACTGTGCTGACCGTCCTCACCTACTGGCTTTACTATAGAAAACTGACCAAAGATTAGCCCGCAGGCGCGTTTTTACCCCTCCGTCCTCACCTGATATATTCAACTGTAATGTTGTCTTTTAAATCTCCTGCGTCAGTCTCTGATAATCCGTGACCTCAGGCAGCAGCCCCGCTTCCACGGCGGCGCGGACTGTTTTGCAGGGCAGGTTTTCGGCAACTATCTGAGCGCGGGAAAGGGTCAGCAGACTCACATTTGGGTACTGCTCCTGCATGGCAAACAGCATCCTGATATAGAGATTGTACCAGTTCAGGGCCGGTGTGTCGCGGTTTTCCTTCAGTTCATTGTAGCCATACAGATAAGCTTTGAAATTGAGTTTATAGCCGTCCGACGGCTGGATCAGCTTCAGATTTTTCATAATGGCGGCGGTGCGGTCCGTGTTCTTTTTGTTGTTTGGCACCACGTATTTGCGCATCAGGCACTGCTTCAGCCGGGGGTGATAGTAATAAACCGCCCCGTCAGAAGTGCCCGAGTAGCCGCCAATCCCTTTGTTGATGCGTACTTTCATGCTTTCCTCCTGTTCTTTTCTTGCTTAAATGCACGTTAATTTGCAGTCGATATCCTGTCAATATCCAGTTGACTTTAATTCGACTGGATATCGACTGGTTATCAACAAAATATCAAATTGCACTTATGGGTGAAGAGAGATTTAGAAAAGGAAGGTTCAGGGACTGTCATATATCATCTGCTGACTGTGTTTTGCAACGCTTCAGCTAGGTTTTGCTTGACAGATGGAGTTTTGGCAGAATTGATGAAATGCTATGATTTTCAGGAAGATAAGGTTGTTCAAAAGATGGAGATGACGGTGCTGGCAGACAATATCAGCAGAGTAAAAGACAGCATTGCAGCCGCTGCTGTAAAAAGCGGCGTCAGGGCAGATGACATTCTGCTGGTTGCTGTCACCAAAACTCATTCTGCAGAGACGGTCAATCTGGCTCTGCAAGCAGGCATTACGCATTTCGGAGAAAACAAGGTGCAGGAAGCGGCGCAGAAACTACCTCTGATTATAGAACCTTATGACGGATTTCACTTTATCGGGCATCTGCAGACCAACAAGGTCAAGGCTCTGCTGCAGCTGAACCCTTGTCTGATCCACTCTGTGGACAGTCTGCACCTGGCCCGCGAGATAGATAAAATCGCCGGAAATCTGATTAAAAAACAGGAAATCCTGCTGCAGGTCAACACTTCCGGAGAAGACTGCAAATCCGGTTGCGAACCTGCTGAACTAATTGCATTAGTAACCGCTGTCAGCGAGCTTCCAAACCTCGTTATCAAAGGATTGATGACGATTGGCAGACTGAGTGAGAGCGCAGAAGACAGCCGTCAGGATTTTAACTTGCTGAAAAAGCTGTCTGCTGATTTGAAGGCTCAAAACATATCTGGTCTTGACCTGAAATGGCTGTCCATGGGCATGACCAGTGACTACCAAATTGCCATAGAAGAAGGCGCCAACCTGGTTCGCATCGGCAGCGCCATCTTTGGTGAAAGACATTACAATAATGAAAACTGAGCCAGTTTTTGCAAAAGAAACTGATGCTTAGCAGGGAGTTTTATAAATGGTACTGACTGCAGTCCTGATCATTCTGCTGTCCTATTTTTACGGCGGATTTTCCACAGCCAGGATTCTGGCCAAGAGTTTTCACGCCCTGAATATTTATAAAGTGGGAACCGGTCTGGCCGACACGGAAAACATCTATTTTAATGTCAGCAAGCCTTTGGGCATCCTGACCGGAGCTCTGGATGCGGTCAAAAGCTATTCCTTCCTGTTCTTTGTCAGCCTGCTTTTGAGCTATATGAATAAGATACCGTTTCCGCCTGACTTGAGCATCCTTTACAGCACTGACTTTCTGATGCTGTATGGTCTGGCCATGCTGATTGGGCACTGTCTGCCTTTGAGACAGCAGTTCAGAGGCGGCAGAGGGATTTTTACCTATTTCGGGATTATGCTGTTGTTAACTCCCATTCCTGCTCTGCTCACAGGTCTGCTGGCTTTGGTTCTGATTATCGGCTTTAAACAAATCCGGTTTGCGCAATACACCATTGTCATCATGCCTGTCCTGCTGACGCTGGTCTGCTCCTCTATTCCCTTCTGTTCAATGCTGGCGCCGCATTTTGCGACAGGGTCGCTGTTCACAACCAGATTATTGGGGATGGCTTTGGCAATGGGCATTCTGAACTACTTTGTTTCCAAAAAACTGGGTGAATTTTAGCAAATTACAAGCGGAGATAGATTTATGATTGAGGTGCGTCAAGTTAGAACTAAAAAGGATTTGAAAGCTTTCATCATGCTGCCCTTCAGACTTTATAAGCACGACCCCAATTGGGTGCCGCCGCTGATCAGTGACCAGAAAAAGTTCTTTGATCCAAGCCACAACGGCTATTATGACCATTCCCAGGTCGAACTGTTCCTGGCTTGGGAAGGAGACAAAATCATAGGCAGAATCAGCGCCCACACCAATACCCAGCATAATATCGAGCACCAGGATAAGGTAGGATTTTTCGGCTTTTTTGAATGCGAAGACAACCAGGCTGCAGCAGATGCCCTTTTTGCCAAAACGCTGGAGTGGAACAAGTCTAAG
>JAWOHU010000006.1:0-4939 GCA_046485025.1 Cloacimonadaceae bacterium (SeqCode)
GCAATGGCAAAGCCTCCCAAACCGGCAGTTTCAGTGATAGAGCTGTCTCCGATATCAGGATTGGCATCATCTTTGGTATAGCCCGGAAAATACAGTGCGTCAGGCACCAAAGCCTCTCCGGTAAACCATTCATCGCCTGTACCGCTGATCTGAATGCCAAAATCCGTGCCGTTGCGAGCCATGACGACAGCTATACTGCTATTAGGTACATTGCGTGCTGCATCCAGGATTGACTTGGCAGCAGGCATGGATAAATTCAGGAAGAAATGGTCGTTGCCATTAATGAATTCCAGAACTTTGGCAGCATTTTCTGCGTCCTGACAGGTTCTCAGAATAGCGGGAGCCAGTTGCCTGAACAGCAGCGAAGTCCCTGCCCGGTTGCGGTTGTGCACTTCGTCACCCATATGCAAAGCCTGCGCTATCAGGCTCTTTAAATCAATTTTGCCCAGTGACCTGATGGCCTTATCCAGTATGGGATACATCACTTTTTCCATCCACTTCAGCCGTTCTATCACCTCAGGTGAAAATGCACCGTAACGCAAAACCTTGCCCAAACCTTCATTTTGCGTGCAATAGGAAAGATTGCCAAAGGCTTCATTTTTGATTATGAAAACCGGCATAGAAGCTGATATGATGCCTGCCATCGGTCCGACTGCATTATGTTCGTGACAGGGTGCATACTTGATTGCACCTGATTTTGCCAATGCTTCCGCTTGTTCCGGATTGTCAGCTTTTCCTTCATAAATCAGAGCACCGAGGATCGCACCCCGCATGGGACCACACATTCTGTCCCAGGTGATGGGGGGCCCGGCATGCAGAATCAGGTCATCCTGCATACCCGGAATAACGTTTCGGGCTATATCCAGACCGAGCAAAACAGGGCTTCCCTGCTGAATTATTTCCAGCACTTTGGCATTGGCGGCATTGATTTTGTCTGAATTGAGCTGAACTTTTTCCCAAACGGCTGCATCCACTTTAGCTGGCGGCTGCCAGTCTACTTGAACCACTTCGGTGCCTTGTTTCAGCAGATCTTCCTTAAAAGCCTGCAGACCGAGATTGACAATCTTAAGCTGCTTTTTTTCTAAATCTTTAAGCGGCATTATTTACTCCTGATAGACTGGATTATCCGCACTGCCAGAGCGCAGGCTTCCGCGTTGGTGGTGGTGACGATAGCACCGCTTTGCTGAAGGGTTTTGATGACTTCCTGACGGTTTTGCGGGTCGCTGTATGTGCCCACGACGCTGCAGATGATGACAATATCAGTATCTTTTTTTATTGTTTTAAAAGTGTTTTCCAGCTCCAGATGCGGACTCAGGTGCGCTCCAAAGCCCAGAACCACGTCCAAAAGCAGCACTGCCACGCTTTGGTCCCGGCTTTCCTCTTCCAGTTTTTTGAGCCTCAAAGAAAAATCTATCATGGGATGCGGTCTGCCGACTGTGAAGTCATCCGTTCCCATGTCAATGATAGTGTCCTCAACGCTCTGCCAGACATCCTGCAGTCTGTATTCACTATCGAGAGGAGCATTGCTGAAAGCAAAACTTTCCAGCCTCTGATGATAAATAAACTGCGCCTCATAGCTCAAAGTTCCACCGCTGAAAAGACCCCGTAAGTATTTGCGTTCATGACTTTTAGGTAGGGTAACCAGAGAGCGGTTCGGAAACAGGGAATCGCTGCTGATAATGGATTTTAACTGCTTCACAGCTTTTCCGTCATGCAGAAGACGAACTGCCACCTGAGCCGTATCCGCCAGTGTTTCAGTGGGATAGACATTTATCAAATCCGGTTTGTCAAAGGGTTTGAGAAAATTGACCACCACCGGTTTATGGGTGGTTTTAATCAGTTCCCAGAGTTTTACAATTACTTCATTATCAGGCACTTTGCTGATCAGAACGATGACTTCCGTGCCCGGGTCGTGAATCAGATACTCAAGGCAAAACTGCAGCATCAGACCGCCTATGGCTTTTTTGCCGTCTCTGCCGCCGGTGCCAAAGGCTTGTGAAATGCCTTCACCAATGTTGTGAATTATGGAACTGACCTCCTGCAAACCCGTTCCCGCAGCGGAAACAAGACCGATCTTGCCGGATCTGACGGAATTGGCAAAAGCCAGCGGAGTCCCGTTAATAATAGCGGTTCCGCAATCCGGACCCATCATCAGCAGGTTTTTGGATATGGCATATTCCTTCAGAGCTTTTTCTGTCTCAAGGGAGACGTTATCAGAAAACAACATCACGTGCAAACCCTTATCCAGAGCCTTCTTAGCCTGGACGCCTGCATATTTTCCGGCAATGGATATCAGAGCCAGATTGGCATCAGGAAATTGTTTTAATGCGCTATCAAGGCTGCGGGGCTGAAATTCTGCCGTTTCTTTTTGGGCGGCACCGGGCAAACCTTGTTCCAGCCAGACTTTAACCAATTCTATAACTTCCCGGCAGAGAGCTTCCGTTTCAGCTTTGACAGCGATACAAATGGAATTTTCGGGAGCAGAGATAAACTCAGGCAGCAGCATATCTGTAGCTTTCAGAATCGCCTTGTTTTCATTGGTTGCCATAATCGCAACTGCATCCTGAACTCCTTTCTGCCGGCGGATTTCTTTGGAAATCAGCATCAGCTTTACCGAATCCAGATATTTACCAAGTACCAGTGTTCCCAAAACGGGCATAATCCATCCTTAAATCTTTATTTCCCAAGCTGAAAGAAATCCGGCCAAGGTATCAGCCCCGGACGTCTCACCCTGTGCCAAAACATCCTCCACAGCATTTTCCAGATCAGAACAGTTTTCACACAAAGCCAAAAGCAAATTTTTCCACTTTTCGTCATACCAACTGTGGTATACCTGCAGTAGGAAAGTATTGACCAACAGGTCTTTACCCAGTGAATTATGATAAATATATGACCTGATTTTTGACAACTCTTTTTTTTCTGTTAGTTCACGTAACACAAGACCCATCAGCAGTCCTGCATTAAAATCATCTCCCGCAGGGGTTAAACCAAATCCTCTGCCCCTGAACCCGGACGCTGCTGACTGAAAATCCTGAGCTAAAAGCTGCTTGTATGCTTTCTGAAACTGCTTTGCCAGTTCCAAATCGAAACCCGCTATAGTGGTTTTTTCCAAATTCTGAGATAGCAGGTATGTGATTGTATTGGTGTTGTTTAGAGCTTGCAATCTGCTATTAATCAGAGCTATTCCCTTCTTCATTTTCTCTGAATTTACCTGGTAAAAATCAAGTTTGGAGATGTAAATCTGCTTTTCTGAATAGGGCAAAACAAAGTCAGCATTGATGATGACAGCATCAGAGGTCAATTCAATTTCTTTAACTGCCGCCGGCACTAGTCCTTGCAGCACTATTCTGAAAGGACCTGAGCCGATTTCAGGAGTGACTAATGAAACTATTAAATCTCCATTAACAAAGTTAATCACTCTGTCAAACACAGATTCCACCTGGTTGAATAAAGCCTGCGGAAATCTGTCTCCGACCGAGCTTACTTTCATTTCATTCAGATCAGCAAAATCACTCATTGCTTTTACTTATCAGTTCCGTCCAGGTTGTCAACCTTAATTTTCCCTTAGATGCAATACGGAGTCAATACGCTATCATTACGGATTAAACCCGTAATGACTCCGTATTGATAGCGTAATGCTAGTAAAGAAAAGAAATAAAAAAAGGGACACCGAAGCGGGGTGTCCCTTATAAAAGATTGGTATTTATATAGTTAGAAAATGGTGCCCATAATGAATTCAATCATGTTCTCTTTAGCACGGTTCTGGCTGAAGCGGACGCCCAGATTAAGGCGATAATTATAGGCAACTCCAAGTTCAGCAAGGATTTCCGCACCGTAAGAGGCCTGGAATTCTATATCGTCCGGGTCAAAGGGAAGCGCGGTATCATAGAAAATACCGAGATTTACATCTTCCACATAAACTTGAGGTGCCCAAATGCCTTGTCTGATTTTAAGCACCGGTTTGTACCAGGACGCCTGAATCATGGCTCCACGGTTGTAATCAAAGTCAGTATCATAACCGCGAAGAGCACCGAAAACTTCTGTCAGGTCAGCATCGGGGTCATTGGCAAGCTGCGCCAGCGCTTTGATTTCAGAGCTGAGAGGCATTTTCTGATGCAGCATGATAGTGCTTTGCCAACCTTTGCGTTGCCGATCCGAAGGCAAAAATTCCTGCGTTTCTATAGGAAAATAATTGGTCACGGACAAGTTGGAGGCTGGACCGGTCAGGCCCAGAGCCAGAAAAGGCGTCCAGACTTTACGCTCAAAGGCATCCTGTTTCAGCTGAAAAGTGAATCCGGCTATGACACTGGTCAAACCATAGTTCTGGCGTTTAAAGAGCTCCATATACTGCTGGGAAATCAGATTTTGCTCCAAAGTGTGATTGGGTTCCTGGGTAATTTGGTCCAGGTCATTGGAAGCGCTGGTGTAATTGGAATACATTATAGTATGTTTAATCGGATGGAAGAAATTGTCAGACAAGGAGATATCATAGAGAAGCTGCGCCATCTCTGTATTATAAATAATCTGAGCCATCCAGAAGGGGAAATCGCCGACAGCATCGTTGCCCGCCAAAACTGCCCCGATATCCATGTTCGTTTCAGTTCCGCTAACAATGGGAATACGCACGATGCGAGGCCACAAAAGGTGTGCGAGATTGCTCCCATAGGCAGCTTGGTTGCCTTGTTTGACATATTTGCTGCCGGAAGAATTGCTTCTGATCGCATTGAGAGGTGAAGCCGGAATGGCAGCAGACGGGATTGGGGCTGGTTTTTGACTGGCGTTGCTTTGGTAAATATCATACCCTTTAGCACTTACACTGGCAAAAATTATTCTACCGTCGCCCAAAATAACAGGGGTGCGCACATCGGAATAATCGGTCAGACGGGCTAAATTTGAGCTCTGCAGATTCATTGAATATGCGCCATACAAGCCATCGAAA
>JAWOHU010000271.1:0-5244 GCA_046485025.1 Cloacimonadaceae bacterium (SeqCode)
CAGTTGCAGATGAAATTCACTCCCTGACGCACGTTTTCACCACATTGCACGAGATTGTTTTCGTAAGCCTGATGAAGAAGTTCCATGCCTTCCCGGACATCAACCTCGCGGGCAAAGCCATGTTTAATCAACGCAGTTCCGGCGATGTTGAAAGTCATGCAAATGTCCATGGGAGCGTCACAAGCTTTGCCCAGATGCTGCATTTTGTGACGGCAGTAACACATGCCCACTCCGATTTTAGTGGCAGTCTGAATTACCTGGCTGGCGCGTTCAAAATCAAGGATGTGCACAGCGTTGTCATTACTGAGCACTTCCTCCTGCACAAAGACCCTGCCCAAGCGGGTTTCGCTGCCCAGCAGCAAATCCTTGATAAAATCCTCTTCCACATTAAGATATTGGTAATAAAGCTCACTCAGAAGTTGCTGGTCAATGTCGCCCCGCGTGCGCATCAGTGAAAACTCAAAGAAACCAGCCATGGGCGGAGGCAAAGTGTAGCGGGTAACGCCTTCAAACTCAGCATCCACCAGAATGGCTCGGGAGGCAAGCTCTGACAGGACTTTCTGAGCTTCAGGCAAAGCCGTTTTCCAGATTTTGGCGGCATCCTTGGCTGTAAAAGGTTTTATGGGCAATTGGGCAACCAGTTCAGCTTCCTTTTTACTAAAGAGAATTGCCAGGATTTTATAAAGTGTATCGGAAGGCGGAGCGCCCTGCGGAAAACGGTTCAGACGTTCCTGAAGTTGAACATAGGCAGATTTTACGGAATGATGCGCCACAATCTCTCCTTGCCGGGCGGGATTTCTTTAGTTTCTGATTTTATTAGTCTAATTAATTCTGCCCTGTGCTGTCAAGAGCTTTTTCAGTTGTGAACATGGCTTCCACAAAGGCGGGCGGGTCAAAGGGCTGGAGGTCGTCAATCTGTTCACCGACGCCGATTAGCTTAACCGGGATGCCCAAGGCGTGTTTGATATTGAGAATGATGCCGCCTTTGGCAGTGCCGTCCAGTTTGGAAAGGACCAGCCCGGTCAGGTTGGCGATTTCGTGAAAAGTTGTGGCTTGGGAAATGGCATTTTGCCCGGTGGTGGCATCCAGAACCAGCAAAGTTTCATGCGGCGCGTCAGGCATGACTTTTTTGATGGTGCGGATCATCTTTGACAGTTCCTGCATCAGGTTTGACTTGGTATGCTGTCTGCCCGCCGTATCAATCAAAACGATGTCAGTCTTTTTTGCCAGAGCGGATTGGATGCCGTCATAGACAATGGCGGAGGGGTCTGCGCCCTGCTGGGATTTGACAATGAAAGCTCCGGCGCGGTCAGCCCAGATTTCAAGCTGTTCGATCGCGGCGGCGCGGAAAGTGTCTCCGGCTATGATCATGACTGATTTTCCGAGCTGTCTGTAGCGGCTGGCGACCTTGCCGATGGTGGTGGTTTTTCCGACGCCGTTGACGCCCAGGAAGAAGATGACAAAAGGCTTTGCCGTAACGTCCTGATAGAAATCCGTTACTTCAGGATAATCAGCCAGCAGGATGTCGCTCATAATCTTTTGCAGAGCGTCCTGCACCTGTTCTGCTTCGCTGTATTTATGCACTTTTATCTCGTCGCGCAGTTGGTCAACGATGAGAGAGGTCATTTCAATGCCCGTATCGCTTTTAAGCAGAATGTCTTCCAGCTCTTCCATCAATTCCTCGTCCACCTTGCCGCGCAGCCGAATGGCTTCTGCCAGCCTGCCGACAAAGGAACTCTTGGTACGGGCGATTTTCTCACGTAAATTACGAACGAAATTAAGCATCTGCATATCTCCTGACAGCTATTTATCTTGACGTTAAGACTACTAAGGCTAAAATTGATTTACGTGAAATAAGTCAAATAAAAAATGGGAAAAGAATTATGAATGACGCCAAACTTATACCTGCCAAGCTTATCATATCACTACTGATTCCGCTGCTGGTGGTGACGCTGGTGGGGATATTTATCTATCAGTCTCCTTCTGCTTTTTTCTATGCTTCGGAAGGTGCTGCTGCTACCGAGAGTAATGGTCCTGCCGTAATTTATTATGCTCTGACGCTGGCGATAGCATTGATGTTTTTCCTGATGCAGCAAGGCTATAAAGGCTATGAAATAATCGCTTTCGGTCTGCTGACACTGGTTTACTCGCTGTCGCTGAAAAGGATGACGCCTGGCGTGTTCAGACCTATTCATATTTATATGATTCCGCTGCTGGTGTTTTTCTTTGTCGCCTGGCTGGTGCTGAAATTCATCTTTTTTAATCGCAAAGTGCATGCCATGCGGCTGATCCTGTTTTCTGTTCTGAATTCAGTTGCCTTCACACTGGCATTTTGGATTCAGCATCAGTTTCTGAAACTTCCGACGGATGGAGCTTTTCTGCAAAGCAGGTTTGTCAGCGGGCTGATGCTTTTCATAGCCATGGGGCTGGGCCTTTCCATAGCGCAGAACATCATGGTCAGGCTGGATTATAAATTTGCCAATAAACAGAAACAGGATATCGTCTCACAGACAGATGCAGACAGCTCTGCCGATGAAGCTAAAGACTGAAAATCCCCTGCTGCTGAAAAAGCGGGAGAGATTTCTGCTCAAGATCGAACCTGATAAACAGTTTGACCTGCCAGCCATGTTTGGAAACAACAATCCCGTTCTGATAGAAATCGGCAGCGGCAAGGGAGAATTCATTTCACAGTATGCTCTGCTGCATCCGGAGCAGAATTTTATCGGCTTTGAGGTCAGACAGAAAAGGATTGATATCATACTGCGCAAGCTCGATTTGAAGCAGCACAACAATGTCAGACTGGCGACTTTTCTGATTGACGTGGGCATTGAGAATATCATCCCTCCCAAATCCATTCACGGAGTTTTCATTCAGCATCCCGACCCCTGGCCCAAACGCAAGCACTTCAAACGCAGACTGGTGCAGCAGGCCTTTCTGGATGCTCTTTCCAAAATCATCAGGCCGGGCGGATTCATACAGGTCTCCACAGACCATGAAGAATATGCCCTCTGGATCTGGAAGGAATTTTCCAAACGCACGGATTTCCTGCCGAAAAATGTTGACAAAATCAGCACTAAACCATTGCTGGATGAACATATCGAGACTTTTTACGAAAGAGAACAGCGCAGACTGGGCTTCGAACCCAAACACATGCTGTTTGAAAAATGTCCGGAGTGAGTTAAACTGTTCTAAGTTACAGAGGTGAAAATTGAAACAGAAAATCAGTGATATCTACAAAAAGATTCAAAGCAAATATGACAGCGTGCTCTCAGAGCGCGCCACTCCCTGCTCCGCGGCACATCGCAAACGCGAGGAAGAGCCCGACATCCTGCGTTCCTGCTTTGCCATTGACCGCGACAGAATCCTCTACAGCGGCGCCTATCGCAGGTATCACGGCAAGACGCAGGTCTTTTCCTTCACCAATCTTTTTGATGAGGAAATGACCAACCGCAATCTGCATATTGCCTATGTGTCTCAAATCTCGCGCACAATCGGAAAATATCTGGGGCTCAACCTCGAACTGATAGAAGCAATCGCCCTGGGACACGATCTGGGGCACTGTCCCTTTGGACACGACGGCGAACTGGCACTCAGCAAATGCTGCGTCCAGCACGGAATCGGGCATTTTCATCATAATATCGAAAGCCTGCACATCGTGGACCACATTTCCAACAAAGGCAAAGGCCTGAACCTGACTTTCCAGGTGCGGGACGGCATCATTTCACACGACGGCGAGGTCCATAACATGCAGCTAAAACCGGAAGTCACAAAGACCGAGAAGGGCATTACAGGTTTCATCACTAAAAAGAAAGCGGGGGAGAAGGTTACCTGGATGCCTGCCACTTTGGAAGGCTGCGTGGTCAGAATCACAGATACCATTGCCTACATCGGACAGGACATTGAGGACGCCATCCGCTATAACATATTGAAAAGGGAAGATTTGCCCAAGGAAGTGACAGACTACCTGGGCTCCAGAAACAGCCAGATTATCGATACTTTGGTCAAAAGCGTCATCGTCAACAGCTTCGACCAAGACTACATCGCCTTTGATGAAGAGACTTCAGACTACCTGCTGAGACTGAAGAAATTCAACTATGCCAGGATTTACACAGACGAAAATGTCAAACAGTCCAACCAAATCATCTATCGCACCATGGGAATCCTATTTGATAAATACATGGAAGACCTGGCTCAGAAAAACTCACAGTGCAAGATTTATAGGCATTTCCTGAACTATAAAAATCCTGATTACAGGGACAGATTCTCCGCTGCTGAACAGGTGCGGGACTTCATTGCCACGATGACAGACAGATATTATAATGAAGAGCTGAAAGATTATCTGCTGCCCTGGAAATGGTAGAGGGAATTGCTGAAAAGCTAATCTGACAGATAGTTGAGCGCTTCGTCCAAAGGCAGGACTTTGACTCCCATTTTGCTCAGGCGCTGCATTGCCTCTGCAAAGACCAGAGGATGGCAGTTGTTGTTGTAATCAGTGTTTACAGTATCAATTTCGTGAAACAGAAAGACCACCAGATTCTCCTTGTCAACCATGGCCTGAGTGACTCTGTTTACAATTTCGCGGGCAGACATTTCATTAGTTACATTGTATGAACCCACCATAGTTCTCTCAATAGGGCAATACATTGGGCTGTTAAAACAGGTGCGGATGTTCCTGTAGTAGGTGTTGATGAGGTCATAATACTCGGCGGGGCAGTAACCGAAAGTGGTGGCAAAGGACTTGGGAGCGTAGCCATGCGAATCCAGGTTATTGAAATCAGTGGCGATAGTGTATTCCGCCTGTTCGTAGGTGAGTTGTGAAAGCATTTCGTGGTTCAGGGTATGACCACCGATTTCCCAGTTGTAGAAATGCTTCAGTGAATCCAGCATAGCCCAGGTCATTTTGTTGGGTCTTCCGACTCTGCCTGTATTAGCAAAAACAGTTGCCCTGAAACCGTATTGATTCATTATGGGCAGGGCATTTTCATAGACGCTGAGGCAGTGGTCGTCAAAATTGAAACAGACCACCAGGTCGGTTTTGGGTGCCTGGGTGGAAAATCGGCAGCTCAGCAGAAGCAAGGTACTGAACAGGATAAATAACAGTCTTTTCATAGCTTACCTCATCCTGAATCTGGTCTGCAAACCGATTTTGACATAGTCATCGCTAGTGGTCGGATTCACATAGTCAAAAAACATACCTAAAACCAAGTCCGGCATAGGCATCAGATTCAGGTCCAGATAATAAGT
>JAWOHU010000276.1:0-3638 GCA_046485025.1 Cloacimonadaceae bacterium (SeqCode)
CAGGCGTGGAATATCTTTTCAATAAAAGAAAAATTCCTGTCATGATAAACAGAGTAACCGCTGTCACAAAAAGCGATGACAGATTTATCCTCAAGCTGGAAAACGCAGAAGACATCAGCAGCGACTATGTGATTTTAGCCACCGGCTCCGCTCCCAAAGAACTTCCCAAGGTCAAAATTAACGAGCAGAACATTTTATCCTCGACCGGAATTTTAAAAATGGAAAGCCTGCCAAAGTCCCTTGCTGTAATAGGCGGAGGCGTGGTGGGATGCGAGTTTGCCTCTATCTTTTCAACTCTCGGAGTGGAAGTTCATCTAGTGGAATTTCTGCCCACTATAGTTTCAACAGAAGATGAAGAAATTGCCAAACGGCTGCAGTTTTTCCTCAAGAAATCCGGCATTAAAATCAGAACCGGAGTCGGAGTAGAGAGCTACCGCAAAGATAATGACAAAGTGGTCCTTAAACTCTCTGATGAATCAGAACTGGAAGTGGAAAAAGTGCTGCTCAGCGTAGGCAGGAGTCCTGTCATCAATATCGATTTCGGTTCTCTGGCTCCTGAAACAAATAGAGGTGCAGTCACAATTGACAACTTCATGAGAACTTCAGTGCAACGGCTTTATGCCATCGGCGATGTCACAGGCAAGCTGCCACTGGCTCACACCGCATCCAAACAGGGACTGATTGTCGCTGCACACATACAATCTTTTTTAGCTGATAAAGTTTTTGGTAATCATGAATTAATCTATGAGAATATCCCCAGATGCACTTTCACACATCCGGAAGTCAGTTCATGCGGACTCACGGAAAAGCAGGCATCTGAACAATTCACAAACATCAAGGTTGGCAGATTTCCTTTCACTGCCAACGGCAAAGCTCTTGCAGGAGGTGACACAAACGGATTTGTTAAAACAATCGCCAGAGCCGATACCAATCAACTGGTCGGAATGCACATTATCGGACCCAACGCCGCAGAATTAATTGCGCAGGGCAGTATTCTGATTAACTTAGAGGTAACGGCAGAACAAGTCGAAAAAGTCGTGTTTGCTCATCCGACTCTTTCGGAAGCTGTCATGGAAGCGGTTGAAGACCTTAGTGGTCTGTCAATTCATAAAATGTAACTATCAAGGAGGTTTATTATGCAGATTTCAATTACAGCCCGGCACTTCGATCTCACCAAAGCCATCAGAGACCACGTCGAAACGTCGTGTCTCAAACTCAAGAAATACTTTGACCAGATTATTTCAATTCACGTAACTCTGGCTTGGGAGAATAACAGAAACATCTGCGAGATGTCCCTGCATGCCTCAAAATTTGGTCTGCAAAGCCAATCTGAAGAAGTCGATATGTATCTCTCTATCGACAACACCATAGATAAAATGGAAGCTCAGATTAAGAAACTGAAAGAACGTGTCACCAATCATCAGAAGCGTTCTCTAAAAGAAATTTCGGGATTTTCAAGGGCGTCGCTCTATCAGGCTGAAGGAGCCAACCAGCCCAAAAAACTGATCAAAACCAAACGAGTCGTCCCTGAAACATTATCAGTCCAGGAAGCAGTTGACAAACTGGATTCCTCAGAGGACGGCTACCTGATCTTTAAAAACGTAGAGACCGATGGCATCAATGTCCTGGTCAAAAAGGATGAAACTCATTTCAAATTGTTTGAACCATAACTCATTGCGGGGGGAGGTTTCTCCCCCCGTTATTCCATAACGGATAAAAAATATGAAAGAAATCACCATTAGAGACTTCTTTGATTCCAAAAAGAAGGACATGGCTCTCTCGCTGGTCACTGAACCAAATACTTTGGGCAATAAGATCACGTCGCCACACATCAATCGTCCAGGCTTGGCTCTTGCAGGTTACACGGAAATTTTCTCTGCTGACAGAGTCCAGATCTTTGGCGAAACAGAAGTGCGTTATCTTCAGACCTTGGATGAGGATGGACTGTTTGCCAGAATGAAAGAAGTGCTCACCAATGACATCCCCTGCATCATTGTCTCCAAAGGTCTGACCCTTCCCCCTGTGGTGGAATTTCTGGCTAATGATATGAATGTGGCAATCCTTTCCAGCCGTTTGACCACTATTCATCTCTCTCAGCTTCTGTCCAAATATCTGCAGGAAGTGTTTGCTCTGGAAAAAACGATTCACGCTACACTGGTTGATGTTTTTGGACTCGGGGTTCTGCTGACGGGAAAAAGTGGCATCGGTAAAAGTGAATGCGCGCTGGACCTGATCCACAGAGGGCACAGCCTGATTGGCGACGACATGATAAACATCCGTTACATCAATGACCGCCTTATGGGAAAGCCGGGACGCGAATTTGGCTACTTTATGGAAATCCGCGGAGTCGGGCTCATCAATGTGGAAAAGATGTTTGGCATAGAACGGGTGCGTCATCAGAAGAATATAGATCTGCAGATAGAACTCATGCCCTGGCAGGAAAATATGGACTACGAGCGCGTCGGTCTGACGGATAACTATGTAGAGCATCTGGGAATAAAGGTTCCCGTCATCTACCTGCCTGTTTCCCCCGGCAAAAATGTCTCTGTGATAGTGGAAGTTGCTGCTATGAACCTGATCCTAAAAAATGAAGGTTATGATGCAGCGGAAGACTGGAACCGCAAGGTGCATGATGAAATCAAACGCAAAACTAAAATGAAAAATATCGAGTTAGCGGCTGTCGATGATGACAAGACAAGAGATAACGGTTGAGAACAAACTTGGTTTGCATGCTCGTCCTTCTGCTTTGCTGGTGAGGGCTGCAACCAAATACCGCAGTGATTTTTACATTGAAAAAGATGGCATGAAAGTCAACGGTAAAAGCATTATGGGTGTGATGATGCTGGCTGCGGAATTCAATTCCAAGCTCATCCTGATTGCTGATGGGGTTGACGAAACCTATCTTCTGGACGAAATTACCAAACTCTTTTCCTCACGTTTTGACGAGGACTAATGCAAGTCTACACCGCAATTCCCATCTCCGGCAAAATCTTTATAGGCAAGGTCAAAATTCACAGACAACGCCAGTATCCTTCTTTCCCAAAAAAGATTGATAAATCCCTGGTTGAATCTGAACTCCTCAAGCTCAAACAGGCTATCAAGCAATTGGAATCAGACATTAAGGTCTTTCTGCTTGACCCTGAAGTATCGCAACTGGACAAAGACATCCTGAGTACTCATCTGATGATTGTTACCGACATCGAAATCACTCAGATTATGGAAAATGCTATCTCAGAACAGCTATTGTCAGCACCCCAGACTGTGTTCAATTCCTTTGAAAAGATTATCCGCAATTTTGAGCAGATGGACAACAGCTATTTTGCACAGAGAGCTGATGACTACAAGGATGTGGCGCATCGTTTGATGATGTCTATTCTGGGTGATAAAGAACAAACACAACTGCAGTATAGCTCTGACGAAATCGTTTTTGTCAATGAAATCACTCCCAGTTTGGTATCAATTCTTTCCAGAGCAGGCGTGAAAGCTTATTGCACAGAGCACGGCAGCCTTACTTCACATAGTTCCATTCTCTCGCGTGCCATGGGTTTGACAGCTTTGGTGGTAAAAGAAAACATCATAGCTAATATCAATGACGGCGAGTCTGCCATCCTGGATGCCATCAACAGCAAGATTATTAT
>JAWOHU010000022.1:0-5988 GCA_046485025.1 Cloacimonadaceae bacterium (SeqCode)
CCACTAAAGGAGCAACAGGATTGATCAGTGGCACTGCCTGGCGTTGCATGTTTGAACCCATCAGAGCTCTATTGGCATCGTCATGTTCAAGGAAAGGAATCATAGCTGCGGATACAGATACCATCTGCTGCGGGGAAACATCTATGTATTGAACTTCCAGGGGACTGACTCTGACAAATTCGCCTTTCTGACGGGCAAAAATCATATCATCAGTAATCCTGCGTTTCTTATCCAGATTGACATTAGCCTGGGCAATAGTATATTTTTCTTCTTCCGCAGCATCGAGGTAATCATACTTGTCTGTGACTACACCCTTCTCAACCTTGATGTAGGGTGTCTCAATGAAGCCGAAACGGTTTATACGTGAATAGATAGCGGGTGACACTATCAGACCGATGTTGGGTCCTTCAGGAGTCTCTACCGGACAGACTCTTCCGTAGTGGGAATGATGCACGTCACGGACTTCAAAACCTGCCCGTTCGCGGGTCAGACCTCCTGGTCCGAGAGCCGATAAGGCTCTTTTATGTCTGAGACCTGCCAACGGATTGGTCTGCTCCATATACTGCGAAAGCTGTCCAGTGAGGAAGAATGACTGTACAACAGAGATCAGGGCATTACTGTTGACCAGATCGTGTACATTGACATCATCAGTATTGGCAATACTCATTCTTTCCATGACGATTCTATACACCATGGCAAGACCGGTGGCATATTGTTCCTGCAGCAGTTCTCCGACAGTTCTGACGCGGCGGTTGGCAAGATTATCAATGTCGTCAATTTCGTCTTCATCTCTGTAGATGTTGATCAGAGTTTTGAAAATCTGGACAAAATCTTCACGGGTGAGCGTCATAGTTGAAATCGGAATATCAAGACCCAGGCGGGAATTCATTTTATATCTTCCAACCTCGCCCAGATTGTATCTTTTCTCGTTGAAGAACATCCGCTCGATCATCTGCTGAGCAGCTTCAGGGGTCGGTTCTTCACCGGGACGAATAAGAGTGTAAATTTTATCTAATGCTTCTGCATGATTAGTGGTGGGGTCTTTGCTAATGGTATTTTCCAGGACTTTGCGGGCAATTTCATAATCATAGTCAATGACATCGACCTTAGTTATCTTGGCTGCTTCCAACACCTTGATGAGGGTATCGTTGACCATATCATTGGCGTTGGCATATGGCTTTTCGGGGTCATCGGAAGGGATTGCAGCATAGATGTGTCTGCCCTTGGCTGCTTTGAGACCAAGAGTTTCTTTGTGATAGAAAACGTCTCTCAAATCCTGATTTTCAGAAAGTCCAATCGCACGCAGCAGAACAGTAACAGGCAGTTTTCTTCTTTTATCGATATGGACATACATCACGTCGTGCAGGTCTATATCGAATTCCAGCCAGGAACCGTTATAAGGTATAATCTTGGCAGAATATAGAAGCTTACCGCTGGGATGTTTCTCCTCAGAGAAATAGACGCCGGGAGAGCGCTGAAGCTGAGAGATTACAACACGTTCAGCACCGTTGATGATAAAGGTTCCCTGCTCAGTAATGAGAGGAATCTCACCCAGAAAGACGTCCTGTTCGATGATGTCGTCATACTTCTTTTGTGGGGTGTCGGACGGCTCCTGGTTTTCTTCCTTGTTCTTTTTGATGAACAGGCGCATTTTGGCTTTGAGCGGCGCCTGGTATGACAGATTACGTTCAATGCATTCTGAAATCGAATACTTTTCCTTCAGGACGTTGTATTCAATAAACTCCAGCAGGAAATTGCCTTTTGGGTCTTCCAGCGGGAAAACACTTTCAAAGACAGCCTGCAGCCCTTTTTTCTGTCTGAATTGCGGGTGTATGTCTTTTTGAAGAAAATCATTGAAAGACTCTACCTGCATAGCGAGAAGATTAGGTATTTCCACACGGGGAATACCCAATTCCTGAAATCTCCTGGTAATACGAGAATAACTTTTGATGGTTCTCAAAAGCGCACTCCTTTGTCTAAAATGGTCATCATAAAATATGAACTAAAGACACACAAGGGAAGTGAGAAAAATCCTTCTCCCACTTCCTTGCGTAATAGTGTTGATACTATTTGATCTCAATACTGGCGCCGACATCTTCCAGTTTTTTCTTAACGGATTCGGCTTCTTCTTTACTAACCTTTTCGACAACCACTTTGGGAGCGCCGTCAACCAGGTCTTTGGCTTCTTTGAGCCCAAGCTTGGTGATTTCGCGAACGACTTTGATCACGTTGATTTTCTTGTCGCCAGCACTTTGGAGCATGACATCAAATTCACTCTTTTCTTCTGCTGCAGCGGGACCGCCGGCAGGAGCTGCCGCTGCTGCAACCGGAGCTGCAGCAGAGACGCCAAATATCTCTTCCATTTCTTTGACCAGGTCGGCTAATTCCATAACCGTCATTTCTTTAACCAGGTCAATTACTTGCTGTTTTTTATCGGACATTATTCCTCCATGAATAGTAATATTTAAGACTTTGATTTGGCTACTGCATCAACGGCATAGACAAATTTGCGGATGATGCCTTGGGTAACTCCCACAAATCTGGTGAGCGGAGCCTGGGCGCTGCCCATAACCCTTGCCAGCAATTCTTCGCGGGAAGGAAGTTTCGCCAGTTCCTGCATCTGCTTTGCATTGAGCAGACTGCCGGATACGAAACCAGCCTTGAACTTGGGAAATTCCTTCTCCAACATAACGTCTTTGACGAATTTCACCATCACTCTAGCCGGGGCTATTTCATCACTTTTACAAATAGCCAGGGCAGTCGGACCCACCAGATATTCATCCAGGTCGGTAATGCCGATATCATTCAGAGCGATTTTTACCAATGTGTTTTTCTGAACCAGATAATCAACCTGCTCGGTTCTGAACCTGCTGCGCAGTTGATTGACTTCTTCAATGTTGATTCCCTTATAATCCACAAGCACAATTGCCTTGGCATCCTGGAGCCGCTGTTTGAGGTCATTGACGATGTTCCGGTTGTTTAAGATTCCTGCTTTCGCAGGAATGACGACAGACGAGGCGTCCGTCGGTACCGGTTTAACAACGTTATTTAATTGATTAGCTTGCACCATTTATCCACTCCCTTAGCTCTTTGCTTCCATGGTCGCGCTGGCAATCTGTAATTTGACGCCGGGACCCATGGTTGTGCAGAGGGTTATGCTCTTTATATATATACCCTTGAGGGTAGAAGGACGATCACGCAAAATAGAGGCAAGGATGGTTTTCACATTTTCCTTCAGATTCTCATCCGGAAAACTTCTCTTGCCTGCCGGGATGTGAAGATTGGCGAATTTATCCACCCTATAGGTGACTTTTCCGCCCTTGGCATCATTCACAGCCTTGCCGATATCCATGGTAACGGTTCCGTCTTTCGGGTTTGGCATCAAACCTCTGGGACCCAATACCCTGCCGAGTTTTCCGATTTTGCCCATCAGGTTGGGTGTGGTGATGACCATATCAAAGTCAAACCATCCGCCCGTGACCTTCTCGACCAAATCTTCCATACCGATAAAATCAGCTCCGGCAGCTTTCGCTTCGTCCGCTTTGTCTCCTTCAGCAAAAACCAATACCCGCACCGTTTTACCCGTTCCATGAGGAAGGACGATGGAGTTGCGGATCTGCTGATCAGCTTTACGGGGGTCGACCCCCAGATTGAAATGCATCTCGACTGATTCATCAAACTTGGCTGCCGGGAAGGCTTTCATTGTTTTGATGGCTTCATCAAGATCATAGCGTTTCTGGCGGTCAAAACTCACATAAGCTTGTTTATACCTTTTACTATGTTTCATTTTTTCTCCTTAACGAATACGTTCTCCTGCAAAGATAGGTCAATACTCCATTTGAAAAAAGGAGCTACATCCTTATTCTTCAACAGTAACACCCATGCTTCTCGCAGTGCCGGCGATCATACTCATCGCGGATTCAAGGGAATGACAATTCATGTCCTGCATCTTCTGTTCAGCTATCCGACGCAGTTGTTCCTGATTAATTTTACCCACTTTAGTCTGGTTGGGAACACCGCTCCCTTTGGCAAGACCTGCTTCTTTCTTGATCAGAATGGAGGCAGGCGGGGTCTTTATCTCAAATGTAAATGATTTATTCTTGGCAACGTAAATTACAACGGGAAACACCATTCCCGGCGCATCCTGTGTCTTTTCATTGAATTGACGACAGAATTCCGGAATGTTCACTCCAGCCTGACCCAATGCAGGTCCGACCGGTGGCGCCGGAGTAGCTTTTCCGGCTGGTAGCTGTAATTTTATGATAGCTGCCGCATCTTTTGGCTTTGCCATTATAGCACCTCAATCTGTTGGTTGGATAAATGCCGCCCTTGGGCGCTGCATCTATCTTTTTGTAATTTCTACCTGGTCAGCGTTCAATTCGACCGGTGTAATTCTGCCAAACACAGTAACGTTGATGACGAGTTTTGCCCCGTCGTCGCTGGATTTGAGGATTACGCCTTCGAAATCTGTGAAAGGTCCGGAGATAACTTTAACCATATCTCCCGGCAGAAAATCATAGGTTTTGGCTGTTTTATCTCTGTCTGCAATGCCCAATAGCCTTTTGACTTCCTCATCACTTAATGGAATCGGGTCTTTACCGTGTCCCAGGAAATTGGTCACTCCGGCAATGTTTCTGATATAAGTTATCAGTTCCGGAGAAAGGTCAGCTTCCAGGATGATGTAGCTGGTAAAGAGCTTCTTTTCGCGCTCCACTTTTTTGCCGTCGCGGATCTGAAAAGTCTTTTGCACGGGAACCAGAAGCTGGCCAATTTGTTTGCCCAGTTCCGTCCCTGCCAGACCTTTCTCGATTGCGGTCTTCACTCTGTTTTCATGAGCGGCAAAGGTGTGAACCACATACCATTTCATCTAATGATTCCTTTCTAAACTTTAAAAAACGCTGCGAACTGCCAGGCCAAACAGGAAATCCACACCCGACAAAAACAATGCCACTATTGTAGACATTATTATGACCACGACGGTGCCTTCTTTCAGGTCGTCTTTGGTCGGCCAGGTGATTGATTTCATTTCAGTCCGCACTTCGTGAAAAAAACGGAATACGCCGTCTAGGATCTTCATAATTCTATTCCACTTGTTATCAAACTATTCGGATAAAAATGGCAGGACAGGCAGGAATCGAACCCGCAACCCCCGGTTTTGGAGACCGGTGCTCTACCAATTGAGCTACTATCCTGTGCCAATATCTATCTTGTTTGTTTATGCAGTGTATGCTTCCTGCAGAATGGACAGAACTTTTTGATCTCCATGAATCAGCAATTGGTAAAAAGCTGTGATTTGGTGATCGGTGCTTTCTGGACAAAATTGGGAACACCTACCGGAAAAGCAGAGTCAGGTACAGCAGAAGAAATCGAACAATTTCGTGCAGAAGGGAAGCCTGTCCTTTTGTATTTTTCATCCGCACCTGCGGTGCCTGAAAGCATTGTGAACCGGGGTCGGACCAAGATAAAACATCAAAAACAATGAAGATCCTTTTTAAAACTATCCCTATTTAAGGACAATAGGCTTGTTTTTGGCACGAAAATGGAGGATATAGAAAAACTCAGTGGCAAGGGCAAATCGACATTTTATTTCCGGGCATGTGTGGCATTTAACACATCGCTGTCACAAAAGGGAGTTTCTGCTGAAATTCGGTAAGGACCGGCATTGTTGGATGCAATGGTTATATAAAGCAAGAAAACGTCATGGAAAGGGAATAAGCCTATACACGCAGCATAGCCTCCGGGAGTTGGAAGTATGTGGCAGCTTTAAAATCCCAAATGTGGACCTTTGGAATTGGGAGTCAAATTCGGAAGAATGGCGAAAACTTCGAGCTTCGTGAGCCTCAGTCACCCTATAATGCTGTTTTTGATGCTGAAAAGAGCGATATTGAAGTTGACAACCTACGTTTTTGGAACGTAGAAAGCATAATATCAGTAGGTTGTCTTGGTCCGACCCCATTACACTATATCCCCAAGGGCCGCGCATTAAGC
>JAWOHU010000102.1:0-5973 GCA_046485025.1 Cloacimonadaceae bacterium (SeqCode)
GCTTTTGTGAGCTGTGAAAAATCCCCGGAAACGAGTCTGAATCTGCATTCCCGGGGATAACTATATAACTTATCAGTCTGATTGATTTATTTCATCAGGATCATTTTCTGAGTTTTGGTTACAGAGTCTGAGGCCAGACGGCTGAAGTAAATTCCGCTGCCCAAAGGGACACCGTGGTCGTCTTTGCCGTCCCATTTCAGGCTATGGGTGCCGTCGCTATAGAACTGGTGAGTGAGATTTCTGACCTTTTGACCTTTCAGATTATAGATATCCAGGCTGACCTTTGAGCCTTTACTGAGACTGAATTTAAGCGTGGTTTCAGGATTGAAGGGATTGGGGAAATTGGGATACAGAACTGTGACAGGCAGAGCCGGAATAATTTCATCCGTATTGGCTGTGACATTGCAGGAGGCGGAGCCGGAGATGATTTTGATGTTGTCCAATGTCCAGCCCGGGTCTTCTAATCCGGGCTCTTCTGAGATGTCTTTTAAGCGGAATCTGAAATAGAGCTGCTGCCCCGCGTAATCAGACAAAGGCACAAACTTGGCATGCCACCAGTCTTTTTGACCGGAATCACTGAAAATCGTCTGCCAGTCTGCATTATTGGCTGAAATATCTACTCTGACGCTGTCATAGACAAACTCGGTATAAAGATGCTGGTCAAAAGCCAGCATAACGCTTTCTGCAGCAGGGATATAGTATGAGTTCGAAGTCTTGATCCAGACATCGCAATTCTGAGCATAAAAACCAAAGCCGCCCCAACTGTCAGTGATGGCATAACCGCTGACGGAAAGCTCGTTCTGCAGGACCCAGGGACCTTCCATCAGCCAGTTGGAAATTCCGTTTTCCCAGTTCTCTGTCAGAATCGGAGTCACGGGAGATAACTCTATGTCAAGTCTGATGCTATGTGCTTCCGCATTGATTTCCAGGTTGCTTACATAGGGATAAAACCCTTCGGCATCAACCTCTATCCTGTGCACTCCGCCAAAGGTATTAAAGATGAATTCGCCATTTGTGAACTGCGTCTCGTTTTCCACATCAAATAAAGTAATACGCGCCGGAATCAGAGCCTGATTTGCGCTGCTGCGCACAGAACCGCTCAGCACGACAGGATTGAGCGGCTGCATAGCAGCGTTGACAATGGTCCAGGAGCCGTTGTTGACAGTCTTGTCAGTCAGAACGAGGTCTGCATAACCTTGTTTGCGATAGCGCAGAGTGTAAGTCCCGTTGGAGACGGGACGCCAATATCTGCCGGTCAGAGGGTCAGATTTTCGAGCTGCAAACCAGGGTGCATGACGCTGTTCCACAATGACTTCCGCCTCCAGGAAAGCGCCGGTAACCGCATCAGTAATAGTGCCGGTCAGCATTGAACTGGAAGGCACTGCTGAAGATACAGGCAAAGCTCTGTTCAGCAGCCATTTGACGCCGTTGGTGCAGCGTTGGACTGTGTTGACCATGAGTAAGGAATCAGGCTGCAGGTTGTTGGTGCCGCATTCTATGACCAGAGCAATGGTGCCCAGCTTCTGATAGAGCCAGTCATTAGTGCCGCCCTTGCGTCCTTCCGCAGCCAACGCCACATAAGGTCCTGAGCCGTCTTCTTTGATAATCTGAGCTGCCACGCCTGTGCCGATCTGCGCGCTCAATGCCAGATCCGGAGCGGGTCTGACACCAAGATAATTAACAGGATAAAAGAGCTTTTCAAAGAGACCGCTATTGGGATTTCTGGAAGAATGCCAGATGATGGCATAAACAGGTTTCTGCACCTGCGCAAAAGCTGCCAGAGCCTGAACCTCGCTTTCCGACATGGGCGCTTCACCTCTGTAATAATCATACTGTTCCTGAGTTCCCGGCTGCCATAAAGTATCGCCGTGACACCAGTTAAAGGCAAAATTGCGGTTGATGTCAACCCCGTCTATGTCGTAACCCACATTGGGACTAAAGTCAAAAATTCCATTATTATTGGTGTCGCGTTTGTTTTTGCGATATGTGAGGTCCAGCCCGTCAGTTACTACTTTGTGTCCTTCGGGATTGAGGGTCGGGATGAACCACATCTCGAGCTGGGCAATCCAGGCATTGTATGGAGACATCAGTCGATTAGCCAGAATCTCATTGATGTTGGACATCGTAACCTGCACTCCCAGAACCTCTTCCGCATGCACCTGACCGATGAATAGAACCGCCGGTTCGGTTTCCTCAAGTTGCACATTATCAGAGATTTTCATCGCATAGATGGGCATATTGTCATTCTGGCTGTGACCTATATTATAGACCTTGGCAAGGCCGGGATACTGAGCTTCCAGCTGATACAACTCAGTGGTCACCTCGTCATAGGTGTGATACCAGGACGCCAGGGGTTGAGCATTTATCACAATGCAGGACAGCAAAATCATTATTAAAACAAGGCTTTTCATATACTTCTCTCCGGTAACAATATTATCTCAAGCTTGACTGGTGCAATTTTTATACCAGTATGAACCTGATATTTGCCAAGCTTAATAATGTCAATCAGTTATCCGTTGTCTGCATTGAGCTTCCTCAATGCTGCTTTATGAAGAAAAACTTGACCCCGCAAGGCGGTTTCAGTTTGTTGCTTTAATGTTATTTACTTAAAAAACAGGAGACATTTTGATAGATATAATTCTGGCTCTGGTAGCGCTCGGAGTTCTGGTCACAGTGCATGAAACGGGACATTTCATTGCCTCACGTCTATGCGGAGTGAAGGTGGAGAAATTTTCCATCGGTTTTGGCAAGCCACTCATCAAGTTTGTCAGAAGCGGTATTGAATACAGGCTGGGCTGGATTCCTCTGGGCGGTTATGTAAAAATGAAAGGCGACTCGCTGGACGAAGAAGCAGATGAGACTCCTGACAGTTTTCTATACACCAAGTGGTGGAAGAAAATCATTATCGCGCTGGCAGGGCCCTTTTCCAATCTGCTGCTGGCTATTGTGCTCTTCATTGTGGTTTTTATGCTGCCCAGTAAAACGGAAGACCAGTATCCAGTAGTGGGACAGGCTTCCGGCGATTATGAACTGATTTTCAATGTTGGCGATTCCATTTATGCTGTCAACGGCAAACCCGTGCAGGGCTGGTATCAGTTTATCGGAACTTTGAGCAGAACTGCTGACAACAGCGTCAGCCTGACCAGAGATGGCAAAAAAGCTGACCTGACCCTGCCTCAAATCGAGCCTGTGAGTTTTCTCAGAGATGTTCAGCCTGCCGTTTCTGCTGTGGTGGGTGAAGTCACTACCGGTTTCCCGGCTTGGAGAGCAGGTTTGAAAACAGGTGATGTGATTCTCAGTGTCAATGCTAACGAAGTCAGAGACTGGTACGACATGCGCGAACTCATAACTCAAGCTACGGGCGATTCCGTCAGGCTTACCCTGCAAAGAGGTGAGGCAATTTTTGAACGCAGCATGCCTTTGGAAAACAACCCCATGGCTGATGGACAAAGGCTGATTGGCATCACGCAATACATGCCTGTCACCTACAAGCAGTCCTTTCCGCCGGTAAAAGCTGTGCAACTGGGCGTTGTGTCAACAGTTAACTTCATTGCTCTGAACTACATCGGTCTGTATAAAATCATCAGCAAGCCGGAAACGCTGAAAAGCTCGGTGGGCGGGCCTGTCATGATTTATTCCATGAGCAGCCAGTCAGCCAAGAAAGGCGCTTCCAACTGGATTTTGTTTGTGGCAGCCATCAGTCTGGTGCTGATGATTATGAACCTGTTGCCCATCCCTGTTTTGGATGGGGGGCACATAATGTTTGCTCTGATTCAGGGCATAATTGGCAAACCCATTCCGCGCAAGGTGCAGCTTGTTCTGCAGAACATCGGAATGGTTCTGTTGCTCCTATTGATGACCTACGCTTTCTATAGTGATTTCACCAAAGTCTTTACCAGAGCAATGTCCGGCGCAGTCAAACCAATGTAGAAAAAACATCTGCAGATAAATATTTTATTTGACTGAAAAATCGTTTGCTGTCAGACTGTCCACATGGAAGAAATCAAGTATGCCAACTGCTTTGTGTGTGGTCATGCCAATCCGGTCGGATTGAAACTTGACTTTGCATATGATGAGGACAGCGCTGCTGCCTGGTTTGACTCTCCTGCACGCTATGAAGGCTATCAGGGTGTCATTCACGGCGGTATAATTGCCACTCTGCTGGATGAGGCGATGGCAAAAATCATCCTCAAAAAAGGTATGATTGCTGTCACTGCCGACATGAACATCAAATACCGCAAACCTCTGCCCATCGGACAGAAAGTCAAAGCCAGCGGAGTCATCACCCTGCAAAAATCACGCACCATCCATACCAAAGCTGCTCTGACTGACGAGTCCGGCACTATCTATGCAGAAAGCACGGCAGTCTACATAGTGGTAAAGCATCTGCCATGAAAAACCCTTTCAGTGACCTGCTGACCCGTGACGAACAGAAGATTCTGGGCTTTCTGAGCGCTCTGCTGATTCTGGGCTTTGGTTTTCATACAGCCGGAGTTTCCTTTGCCCATGCAGAAAAAGCTCCTGAGGAATATACCTCTCTGCAGCAGGCGACTAAGCAGGACAGCATCATTCAGATTGATATCAGAACTGCCAATCCGGATGAACTTGTTCTGCTGCCCGGCATTGGTGAAAAGCGGGCTCAGGATATCATCAGCTATAGACAGAGTAAACAATTCTCATCCACAGAGGAGTTGCTCAACATCAGTGGTATCGGAGCTAAAACCTATCTCAAAATGAAACCTATGCTGCTGCCCTTTGGCACTTCCGGAGCGGGAGTAACTGAAAGAGCTAAACTTGCTGACTTGCAGGCAGTTAGCACTCAGTCTAAAGATACAGCCAGTGACTTTGGCAAACAAGAACTTGACGGAACTGTCAAACTCACAAATAAGGAACTGAAGAGTGAAAAGTCTGTTTCAGGTGACATGCAGAGCATTGTCAACCTCAACACTGCCACCCGACAGGAATTAATCAGCCTGACGGGAATCGGGGAAGTCAAATCCGATGCGATTCTGCAGTACCGCAGTCAGATCGGCAGTTTTACCTCGGTCGAGCAATTGCTTGAAGTGAAAGGCATAGGACCCAAAACTTTGGAAAAAAACAGGCACAGACTAAAAATCTAAGATATGGGAGGTAATTTATGAACTCGGATCTCAACAATCCCACCTGGAAACCCACTATTACCATGGCGAAGCTGTTTGAGATGCAGAACCAGTTCTATGACGCTCTGGTCATCTATGAGATTATCAGTCAGACAGATGAGTCACCGCAGGTCAGGGAAAAGATTGAAGCTCTGCAGGCCCGGATTCTACATGATCCTAACATGAGATATGACTCCCGGATTGAGCAACTCTTTTCTCCCGAGGAACTTGCCTATCTCAAGATTCTGAACCATTCCGCCTTCGAAAATCTCTGCCGTCTCAAGGACCAGTTCCTGGAGGGAGCATCCGATTATGAAGTCGTGCTGGAAGAGGACGAGCCCACCATCCGTCCCACCGTTTCTTCTTATGAAGTGAGGCGCATAGTGGAGGAGATAGATACTTTGGCAGAACCGCAGGAACAGGAGACAGGGCAAGTTGAGGAAGCTGCTGATGCGCTTGAAACCAAGTCTGAACAGCCAGAGGAGTTTTCCGACCTCTTCATTACTGCGACAGAAGACATCGAGCCTCTGATTGATAAATTGGATGAGTTTCCCGGCGGCTTCAGAACTGTGTTTGATGACTCCGAACCCTTGCCCGAAGGCTATAAAAGTGTGCTGAACGAGCCTGAGTTCCAGGCTGAACCTCTGTCTGAAACACCTCAATCTGAAGCTGCAGAACCTGAAGCAACGCCAGAGCCGGAACCTGCTCAGCCTGATGAATTTGAACCTATGACTGCACCCATAGAACCTCCTGCTGATCAGCCTGAATTTGACACTGATAAACCCAAATCCATTGCCGAAACCCTGGTGGAAATGCTGGCTCGGGAAATCAATCC
>JAWOHU010000148.1:0-4927 GCA_046485025.1 Cloacimonadaceae bacterium (SeqCode)
CAAGTCATTGATTCCGACATACCTATTCCAGCTTGGCTTTCCGGGCGACAGTTTTGCCATCGAAGTGGCGTGTTCTCTGGGTCTGGAAAATCAATTGATAGAACGCGCCAAACACCTGACCGGCAGCCAGAATCTGGAATTTACTGAACTCGTCAAAAAGCTGCAGGAAGAGAAAAAACAGCTCTCTACAGAAAGCTGGCAGGTGAAACTCAAAAGACGTAATTTGGATGCTACCATTGCAGAATATGAATTGCGTATCAAGAAGTTTGATGATGAGCTCAAAGCAAGGCGCAGAGAGCTTTTGAAAGAATATCAGCAGGAACTGATTGACAATCAGAAGCTGCTTTTGCAGGAAATTGACAGTCTGAAACTATCTGAGCGTGAGGAACGCCGTAAAAAAGGCTCGCATCTCGTTGACAAATTGCAGGAAATGCAAAGTGAAAACCGGGAAAAAATCAACGGACTGGAAAAAGATAAAAAGCAGCTTGCCTTTGACCCGCAGCCCGGCGACACTGTCTGGCTGAGTGATTTTGAGACCGATGCTGTCATTGTCGAAATTAAGGATAAAGATGTCCTGGTGGATATGAATGGCATCACTTTCAAGACCAAGCGCACTCAGATTTATGCAACAGAAAAGCAGTCTGAAAAAGAATTTATTCCACTTGCCAGAATCAAGGCTGCACCCTCGGCGCATTTTGAACTGAAGTTGCTGGGCTGCACTTTTGAAGAGGCTCAGCCTCTGATTGATGAATTTATTGACAGCGCTTTGGTCTCAGGATTGCATACCTTAAGAATTGTGCACGGCAAGGGGACCGGCGCACTCAGAACCAAGGTGAGAGACTATCTGACCAAGAAAAAACAGGTCAAAACCATCGGCACACCGCCTCAGGAAGCAGGCGGCAGCGGTGTCACGGTTTTGACCATATAAGGAAAAAAGTTGGACAACAACCTGATTGACGAAATTCGCAGAAGCAATGACATTGTGGATGTCATTGGCAGCTACATTGCCCTGAAAAAAGCAGGCAACAGCTTCCGCGGACTCTGTCCCTTCCACAATGACAGCCATCCTTCGCTCAACGTCAGTCAGCAGAAACAGATTTTTAAATGCTTTGCCTGCGGGAAGGCAGGCAACGTCTTTACCTTTGTTCAGGAATATGAAAAGCTCAGCTTTATGGAAGCGTTGAAAAAGCTGGCAGAACGCGCCGGCATTACACTTCCTGACAGGGATAAAACCACTGTCGTTTCGACCAAAAGAGCACTCCTGCTGCAGGTTTACAGACTGGCGAAGGAATTCTTTGCCGACAACCTGTTTGAGCATGGGCAGCAGGTTCTGGATTATCTCAAGGACCGGCAGATATCTGCTGAGACAGCCAAAACTCTCGAACTCGGCTATGCCCTCAACAGCAACAGCAGCCTGAAAAATTATCTGCTCAAAGCTGGCATCAATCCCAATCTGCTCAAAGAAAGCGGGTTGTTTGGAGTTTATCAGGGCAATATCGTTGACCAGTTCCGCGAGCGGCTGATGTTTCCCATTCACAGCAATACGGGAGAAGTCATCGCTTTTGGCGGACGCGTTTTATCTTCCACTTCAGAGGGTGGAAAATACATCAATTCTCCCGGAACTGAACTTTACACCAAAGGCAGGGAACTCTACGGGCTGTTCAAAACCAAGTATGACATCGGCAAGGCTGATGCAGCACTGGTTTGTGAAGGCTATATGGATTTTCTGCGTCTGTATGAAAGCGGGATTTCGAACTGCGTGGCGTCTCTGGGAACAGCTCTGACAGAAGACCAGATCTACCTTCTGGGCAGATACACACAGAATATTTTTATGCTTTACGACGGCGATCTGGCAGGTCAGAAAGCTGCTCTGCGCGCGGGATTGCTTATCCTGAGCAAAGGATTTAATCCGCGCATTGTGGTGTTGCCTGATCAGGAAGACCCTGATTCCTTTCTGCTCAACTATGGCAGGGATGCTCTGCTGGACTTTGTCACGCATGCCCAGAACCTGATTGCTTTTATGGCAGGCAATGAACAGATTGACATACCTGTGAAGGACAGGCTGGAACAGCTTTCAGACACTATCCGGCAGGTGCGTGACCCCATTCAGAAGGATTTGCTGATCAAGGAAATTGCTGAAACCTTCCACATCAGTGAAGGTTCCATCCGGCAAAAAATTACTATGTCAGGCATGTCAACAGCCCGGGGAAGTATGCAGCAGGAAGATTCCGACGCCAATCCGGAAGAGCGTTTTCTACTGGCTCTGGCGCTCAAAGATAAAAATTATTATATCACACTTGCGCAGAAGCTCACTTCGGATTATTTTTTCAATAAAGAATATAAACAGATATATAAATATCTGACTGAACAAGACAGGACAGGTGATCTGGATGAGCCTGCCCGGCTTCTTGACCAGATTGAAAACAATGCTCTGAGAGAGCAACTGGCTGACCTTTTATTCGAAGATTTGACAGATATGAGTTTCGAAGATACCTTACTACAGGTTATAGTCCGCAAACTCCAATTTGATTTGGAGCAGATGGACAAAAGAATCATAGCGGAGCCTCATAATCTGGAACTATTCAAGCAGAAGGCAGTTTTACTTCAGCAATTGAGACAGATCACCAAGAACAAGGTTATTCACCGTATTATTGTGTAAGGGAGTTTTAATGATAACTTACAATGATTGTTTAAAGAAGTTGATTGAATTGGGACGCGAGACCGGTTACATCACTTTCAAGCAGATCAATGACGTTTTGCCCAACAATCCGGTCTTCCTGGACAAGATTGACGACGTCATCTATGACATCGGTCAGGAAGGTATTGAAATTATTGATGAGACCGAAAAGCGTCTGACCAAAGGCAGTTTGGCTGTACGTAAACCTGCCGTCACCAAGAAATTCAAACCGCGCAGATATTATGACGACCCGGTCCGCATGTATCTGAGGGAAATGGGACGCGTTCCGCTCTTGGACAGAGAAGGCGAAGTCCGCGTTGCCAAAAAGATTGAAACCTATCAGAAGATGATTTGCCAGAATGTCTTCAAATCCGGCAGCACCCTGCGCGAGATGTATAACTTCCTGCATCGCTACCGTGAGCGCCGCGTCCGTCTGGACCAGATATTTAAAGTCGATATCGGCACCTGGATAGACAAAAACCAGGATGTGAAAATCATTGATAAATTCCGCCAACTCCTCAAGGAAAACGAGGTCGCCTTTGTCAAGGTCGGTGAAATCCTTGATAACTGTGATTTTGACGAGACAGGCACTGCGAACCGCCAGGAAGAAATTGATGAAATCCGTGACAAGATTGTCGCCACTTTCAGCGAACTCAACTATAATGACAAACTCATCAAGCGTATGGTCTACCGCGTCCGCTCTCTTGTGGAACGCATTGAAGAAAGCCGCCTGAGCATTACGGAACTGACTCGCATCAAGCGCTTTACCATCGACGAAATCTGCACCTATGGCAGACGCGCCAAGAAGAGTGATGAAGACTTTGTGGAAGTCCAGCAGGAAACCACCATGGATCCCAATATCTTCATTGAAACCCTGCGCAAGATTAAAAACGCCCGTCGCAAAATCCGCCGTGTGGAACTGGAAACCAAGATGACAGGCAGCGAACTTGTCTTCCTGCTGCGTGAAATTGAGCGTGCTGAACGGATGAAAGAAAAAGCCCAAAACGAGATGATCGAAGCCAACGTCCGTCTGGTTATTTCCATCGCCAAACGCTATAACAATCGCGGTCTGGAATTCCTTGACCTCATCCAGGAAGGCAACACCGGTCTGATGCGCGCCGTGGAAAAATATGATTATCGCAAGGGCTATAAATTCAGCACCTACGCCACCTGGTGGATTCGTCAGGCCATTACCGGAGCCATTGCCGACCAGGCACGCACCATCAGAATTCCTGTGCACATGATTGAATCCATCAATAAAATTAATCGCACCAGCCGACGCCTTATGCAGAAACTCGGACGCGACCCCTACCCTGAGGAAATTGCAGAACTGCTGGACATCCCGGTCGAGAAAATTAAAAACATTATGTCCATCTCCAAGGAACCTGTCTCTCTGGATAAGCCCATCGGGCATGACAGCGAAGACAGTCTGCTGGGCGATTTCATTGAAGACCGCACCATTATTTCTCCGGAAAGATTAGCAGAGCGTAGTCTTCTGAAACGGCAGGTGGACGAAGTTTTACACACTCTGACCACGCGTGAGGAACGCGTTATCCGTCTGCGCTTCGGCATTGACGATGGCTATCACAGAACCTTGGAAGAGGTCGGAAACATCTTTAACGTCACCCGTGAGCGCATCCGTCAGATTGAAGACAAGGCTCTCAAGAAACTGCGTCATCCCTCCAGAGCTGCTATCCTGCAGCAGTTCCTGGATAATTTCCACGTCAAATAGCAGAATATTAAAGCATAGAATTTGTCATTCCTGCGCAAGCAGGAATCTTGTAGCGTAGATATTTATCTGCTGTGAGCTGGTATATTTATGCTGGCTCCATAACTCCGAGTGAGTAAGAAATTTGGATTTAGTATTTATTATTCTTTACATTGTGTATTTCATCCTCAACGTTTTTGACGGCATCACCACGTGGATTATCCTCAAGCCGGACCATTTCAACCGTGAGTTGAATCCCGCCGCCAAATGGATTTTCATCAAACTGGGCATCCCGCGCGGCATTATCATCACTGAAGCAGCAGTCCTGGCAGTTCTGACCCCTTTGATTTTCTGGCTGGCGGCTGTAAACCTGAACCTGATAAAAATCCTGCTGCTAATAGCTGTCCTCATTTTCACCTGGGTGGTGGCAGACGGTTTTCGCATTATCCATAGAATGAAAAGAAAAGGAAAACAATAAAGAGTAGCTCCTTTTATCAAAAGGAGCAGAAATATTGTCACCTTTAGAATAAAGGCTCTACATC
>JAWOHU010000161.1:0-4938 GCA_046485025.1 Cloacimonadaceae bacterium (SeqCode)
GGGAGAGCGCATGACTGGCAGTCATGAGGTCAGCAGTTCGATCCTGCTATGCTCCACCAGATTTTATGCCACTTATCCAGCGAGGGTGATTCAGGGATGAGTGGCTTTTTTGCTTTTAGGAGATGATGATGAAAACGCTTACCCAGACAGACTTTCAGACTATTGAAACTTTAGCCAATCAGGCACGTGTAAACATTTTGCATATGACCACCTTAGCCGGTTCGGGACATCCCGGCGGCTCGATGTCTGCCATAGATATTCTGCTCACGCTTTACAGCATGATTAATGTCGACAGCAAGAATCCTCAATTGCCTGACCGTGAAAGAGTTGTGGTCAGCAACGGACACATTTCTCCCGGCGTGTACAGCACTCTGGGCGCTTTGAATTTTTTCAATATGGAAGACGCCATAGCAGAATTCAGGCTGGCAGGTTCCATCTTTGAAGGTCATGTGGAGAGATTTGTTCCCGGTGTGGAATGGACTACAGGCAATCTGGGACAGGGGCTTTCCGCCGGCTGCGGTTTTGCTCTGGCAGGAAAAATCAACCAGCTTGACTACCATACCTTTGTTCTGATGGGTGACGGCGAACAGCAGAAGGGTCAAATCACTGAAGCAAGGCGCTTTGCCATCAAGTACAAACTCAATAAACTTATCGCCATAGTTGACTACAACCAGCTTCAAATCAGCGGTCCCATCCATCATGTGATGCCGCAGAACATTATTGCCAACTGGCAGTCGGACGGCTGGCAGGTGCTGGAAATCGACGGACACAAACTTGAACAGATTCATGATGCCATCCAGCAGGCAGCAAAATTGGCTTCTCCCTGTATGATTCTGGCACACACTGTCATGAGCAAGGGCGTTTCCTTTATGGAAAATCAGGCAAAATATCACGGCTCCGCGCTCAAGGAAGACCAGCTCAAAGAAGCTCTGAAAGAACTCAATGGCACCAACAAACTGGAGCAATATAAAAAACTCCGCGCCAAAAAGAAAACCAACAGCAAGACTGCTCCTGTTCAATTTGCTGAATTCAAACCGAATTTCCAGTTGGGCAACCTTGATTTATATACAACTGACACCGACAACCGCTCTGCCTGGGGTAATGCCATTGCTAAACTGGCGGAAGTCAATCAGGACAATGCCATGCCCATAGTCGTTTTTGACTGTGACTTGCATAGCAGCGTCAAGACTGGCGATTTTGCCAAAGTCAATCCCGAGCGCTTCATCCAGGCCGGAATTATGGAACACAACACAGCTGTTACATCCGGCGCTATGTCCACCTGCGGAATTCAGACCTGGTGGGCGGATTTTGGTATGTTTGGCATTGACGAAGTCTATAATCAACAACGCCTGAACGACATCAACCACGCCAATCTGAAAGTGGTTACCACCCATGTCGGTATTGACGTAGGCGAAGACGGCAGGACGCATCAGTGCATCGATTACATCGGTCTGGCGCGCAATCTTTATAACTTCAAACTGCTCTGCCCTGCCGACCCCAACCAGACTGACAGAATAGTCCGCAAAGTCGCCAATGAAGCAGGCAATTATTTCATCACGATGGGACGCTCCGTGATTCCCATTCTCAAAACAGAAACCGGAGAAGTCTTTTACGGAGCGGATTACGTCTTTACTTATGGTAAAGCAGACCTCATCCGCAATGGCGACGCCATCGCTTTGATAGTAACGGGAACGCCTGTCAGCAAAGCAATGAAAGCCGTGGATAGGTTGCGTGAGGAAGGTATTTTCGTGCAGCTCTGGTATGTCTCAACACCTTTGGAAATCGACGAAGAAATGCTGCAGCAGGCTGTCAAAACCAAAAATGTCATCACTCTGGAAGACCATAATATCAACAGCGGCATGGGTACCATCATTGCTGACAAGCTGGTGGAACTTCAGCTCTGCTGCCGGCTCATCAAACTTGGCGTCAAGGACTATCCTGTTTCAGGCAATTCCGATGATGTCTACACATGGGCAGGAATAAACACTGATGCCATTGTTGACACTATCAAACAGACGCTGCAAAGTAACCCGCAGAAGTAAAAAATCAGTTGACGGAAAATCGCAAAAATTTACATGTTGAAATAAAGAAAATCAAGGAGCCGGTTTATGAAGAAATACCTTAAAACCTTTCCGGAGAAATGCATTGCCTGCCATATTTGCGAAAGCACCTGCGCGCAGGTTTATTTCAAGGTGGACGATGCCGAAAAATCCTGTATCAGAATCACGGAGCTAGCTGAGGTAAATGACATCAATGTCTGCAACCAGTGCCAGGCCTGCGTGGCGGCTTGCCCCACTCAGGCAATCTGGGTAACTGAGCAGGGTGTGGTTATGATAAAAAAATCTCTATGCATCGGATGTTACATGTGCGTTGCTGTCTGTCCGACCAATTCCATGCGCCGTCACCTGGATGGCATCACTCCCTTCAAGTGCATTTCCTGCGGCAAGTGCACTGAGAATTGTCCAACCGAAGCAATCAAGATTGTGACTGAATAAGGAGAGCGAAATGGATACCAATAAAATCAGGGATATGAAAGCCAAACACAAGCTGCTGGCTGAATACAAGTATGAACTAAAGCCCGTCGTCAAAGGCTATAACAGACGCACTCTGTATGTCAACCTCAGCGACAATCAGATAAAAGAGAAACCCGTCTCTGACGAAATGATTGATAAATTCACCGGCGGCAAAGGCTTTGACCTGCGCCTCATGTGGGACGCCGTCCAAGACACCACTAAATGGAATGACCCGGAAAACGAAATCTGCATATCCTTCGGACCTCTCTGTGGAAACACCAACTACCCCGGCAGCGGAAAGTCCATTGTGACCACCATCTCTCCTCTGACCGGCATTCCAGTAGACTGCAACGTGGGCGGACACTTCGGTCCATACACCAAGTTCGCAGGTTTTGACGCTCTGGAAATTCAGGGCAAAGCAGCTGAGGATGTCATTGTCTATATCGACGGCGACAAAGGCACAGTGCAGATTTTCACTGCTCCGGATGAGGATTTGAACAGCCACATCGTGGCGGAGCAGTTCATTCACGAATTTGCCGACGAGCCCGGCAAAGAGCAATTCGTCTCTGTCGTTTCTTCCGGACAAGCCAGTGAGCACGTTCTCATCACCTGTCTCAATTTCTCTTTCTGGGATAAAAGACGTCAGGTGGCTCGTCTCAAACAGGCAGGACGAGGCGGCACAGGTTCCGTCTTTCGCAACAAGCATCTCAAGGCTCTGGTGGTCAAATATTCCGGACTGAAAGGCGACACCAACCAGCCCGTGGACCTTGAAATCCTGCAGAAAACAGGTCTGAAGCTTCACCGTGAAATTGAAAAAGGCGATTCCACCCAATGCCATATGCGGGAAGTCGGAACTGCTCATCTGATGGAAATCATGAATGATTATGACCTGTTGCCCATCAAAAACTTCAAATATGGTCAGATGCCTGAAGCAGAAGGACTTCATTCCAGAGAATTCACAAAGCTCTTCACACAGGGCATGGCGGACGGCTGCTGGTATGGCTGCTCTTTGGCCTGCTGCAAGGCGGTGGATGATTTCGTCCCGCGCACCGGACCCTACAAAGGGCAGAAAGTCCTTGTGGATGGTCCTGAATATGAAACCGCTGCCGGCTGCGGCTCCAACATCTGCGTCTGGGATCCGCGTGACGTTGTGGAAATCAATTTCTACTGCGACACCTATGGCGTGGACACCATTTCCTTCGGTACCAGCACAGCTTTTGCCATGGAGTGTTATGAATACGGAATCCTCAATAAAGAGCGCACCGGCGGTCTGGAACTGACCTGGGGCAACGCTGACGCCGCTCTGGAACTATTGCACCAGATGGCACGCGGTGAAGGATTCGGTTTGATTGTGGGACAGGGCGTGCGCAGAATGAAAAAACTCTTTGCCGACCAGTATGGCGCTGACCCTCAGCTCCTTCAGGATATGGGAATGGAATCTAAAGGTTTGGAATACAGCCAGTATATGAGCAAGGAATCTCTGGCTCAGCAGGGCGGCTACACCCTCGCTCTGAAAGGACCTCAGCACGACGAAGCCTGGCTTATTTTTATGGATATGGTCAATAATCACATCCCCACCTTTGAGGACAAAGCTGAAGCTTTGCACTACTTCCCGATGTTCCGCACCTGGTTTGGTCTGCAAGGCTTATGCAAACTGCCCTGGAATGACATCGAACCTGAAAATAACGCCGAAACTGACGAACCTGCCAAAGTCCCCGAGCACGTTCAGAACTACGTTGACATCTACACTGCCATCACAGGCAAACCGCTGGATAAAAAAGAACTCATCCGCCAGAGCGAGAGGGTTTATAACTTCCAAAAAGTCTTTTGCCTGCGTATGGGCGGCGGTCTGCGTGCAGGCGACATCCCTCCCTACCGTGCCATGGGACCTGTCACCGAAGAGGAATATCTCTCCCGCGAAGAGCGTTATGAAAAAGCCCTTAAAGAAAAAGCCGGCCTTAACATTGATGGAATGAGCCTTCAGGACAAGATGAAAGCCCTGCGCGATTACCGCTATGACCAATACAGCCAGCTCGTGGACGCTGTCTACAAACGCAAAGGCTGGACCAAAGACGGCATCCCGACCCTCGAGCACCTCAAAAACATCGGTATGGACCTGCCCGAAGTCGTGGAAGTCGTCCAGCGTTTCTTATAGACCCCTAATCAGGTTCTGCCATCATTGCAGAGCCTGTGAATATAGAAAAGGCTGCCGTGTTTTATGCGGCAGCTTTTTTCTTTGTCATTCCCGCGACAACAGAAGATTTGTTTTACGCAGCTTTGGAAAGCTGCGCTACAATTTTTTCCTTGCCTTTTTTGAAATGGCTCAAAACATGGCAAGCAAATTAAAAAATCAATATACCTTGTTGAGCCTCATACATTTAATAAACAAGGAAGATGGGAGTGTGAATGAATCTAAAGACATTTC
>JAWOHU010000108.1:0-4310 GCA_046485025.1 Cloacimonadaceae bacterium (SeqCode)
GCTGATAACCATATTCAATAACATCTTTGATGATCTGCTCCATTTTATCGCGGTTGGATTCTCTGAAGGAACACAATTGATGCATTGCTTGTTCCGAAAGATTTTTAACTGCGTCAACCAAAATCGGAGCATGCTCATAAACAAGCTTAATGGGAAGCCGAATGGCTTTGGTAAATCTGGCTTTGAAGTTACTTTCCTTTTCCAGTTCCTGCTTAAATGTCTCATAAAACTTCTCAGAATGTCTGATTACCACTTCAATAAAAATATCCTCTTTGGAGCCGAAATAATAATACAGCGTCCCTTTTCCCAGAGATGCATCCCTGGCAATATCTTCCAGTGAAGTTTTGGAATATCCATAGCGGCGGAACAGATTTTCCGCTGCGGCTATAATCATGTTTTTCTTATCCGAAGAATTGGGCATCAATACCTCATTATTCCTGTTATTTTAAAATATCTTATTATGAACATCACGTTCATCCTGATTTTCTTACTTGCTCTCTTTCAAAATCCATGTTCAGGTCCTTAATCCACGCGGCATCCACCCGGGCTCAGCCCGCGTGGACCCCGGGTGGACCCCGCGTGGATTAACTTCAGGGGTTAATATTGACCTCTTTTTTATATAGTTAATGTTATGACTATCAAAAAGATAGATGGTATACGCATAACAATTCGACCATTTTGGTTTTTGGGTCGAATATGTCAACAAAAAAAAGCAGAGATTGCTCTCTGCTTTTTTATCATTATGTTGAGATTTTTCAGTTACCCATTATTTCATTCAGAACTGCAGTCATAAACTGCTTGGAAGTATCTTTGGTCATGTAGGACAGCGGGAAACCGACAATATAGCATTTGTTGTTTGGAGTCACTTTTTTCAAGCCCACAATCTTGTCATTAACGCTGTTAAATTCAGCTTCTGTCTGCGGGCAATAATAATTTGAAGCAGGAGGAGTTCCTGTAGGTTGAGGATAAACAGGTTTGCTGCCATATTTATAGATTGGCGTCACACCGGAATTCGGCATATTGTCATAATAATTAAAGTAGGTGACGGGACCCAATCCTTTCCTCTGGTTAATAAGGGGCAGGTAGCTTTCATTGGGGTCCTCAACAATAACGACACCATCATCAATGAAATCCTGAGGTTGGGGATTAGTGACATTCAAGTCAAATGCCAGATCCATATCCTGAAACTGATTTGGGAGGTCAGATTTGGCTTTCACAAACCAGGTACTGCTCAGAATATTTCCAGTTACGCTGGCAGTCGAATCCAATCTGTATTGAATACCAAAATAAGTATTGAAGGTCTGCTGACCTGCCAAAATCACCGCTTGTATCACACCCTGCAGATTACCGCCAGCTGATACCAGCATATTACCGCCCTGATTCAGATATAGCGAAAAGGCATCGTGGTCTATGTTTAAATTGGAAGTCTGGGTCGGAAAGTCATCATGATAAATAATGAATTTGAAGCTCTGAATGTCAGTAAGTGCAAACTTCCGGTTACGTATATCAGAGTATTCCATGTTAGTTCGTTTTCTAAGGACGACTTCTCCAGAATAAGAGCTCAGCATGTTGTAATACTTGGCATCAATGGAATCTTCAGGAGCAAAATTTGGATTATGAGGTTCATCATCAATTATAAGAATTCCGGCTTTCTGGTCTTTTTCAACCGGATTTATCACTTTGAATTTGAATTCTGCAGGTGTGGGGTCTATTTCATCCTGTAAATCGACAGCCCTGACTTCAAAATGATGGAAAGGGAAATCGGGCGTATTGGCAGGCAGATGAGTCAGAACAATGGTCTGACCTAAGGGGCTGTTGATAGGAACTCGCAGCCACCTTTTTCCGGTATCCTGATCCGTAACTATGCTGTTTGCCAAAGGAGGATAGTTATAGGGCTCTCCATTCAGTCTGAGATCAAAATAAGTTATTTCGCTGAAATAGTTTTTATCAGTATCTTCATCCAGAAGCAAGTCAATTTTTTTGTCATAAGGATCATCTGTTACAATGAAACCGCCGCTGGCAAGCGGAGTTCCATACTCTCCATGCCAGCCCCAGCGAATCCAGGATTTAAGATTAATGCTGTTAACAGCAGTGTAGAAGCCATCCATATCACGGAAGAAAGGTGTGGCAAAAATCTGTTTCTGATTGACGATTGTATATGGCAAAACTTCAGGCGTGGATTCGTCTGCGTAATCAATAAAGTGGTTCGAACCCAAAGCATAGATGCGTTTTAAATGCACCAGAGTTTTGGGGTGGAAGCCTTCTTTAACTGCAAAAAAGATAGAGTCGGAAGCAGATTCGATGCCTGCCAGGTCAACCACTCTAGCAATTACTCTGGTAAATGACCTCTGGACGCCCAATGAGTCAAAATCGCTTCTCAGTGCAGGATTGGTATATTTCGTTAAAAGATATTCATTGATTTTAGGCAGATTTTGAGTGCTGATCCAGCCATCAGCAGGGTCTTCAGAGATAACCGCATTGGTAATTCTATCCACTTTTTGAAGTTTAAACTTATAATACCAGGCAGTTTCTGAAATAAACGGATCAAAATCCTTGATTACAAAGCTGAGCCTAATTCCGGTTCCCACTTCTCTGCCTTCAGGATTGCCTTTAGTTGTTGAAACATAACATATGGGTGTGCGTGAATAGGATTGAAATCTTCTGAAAGCGATATTCTGACTGACAGCGCCACGATTGTCAATACAGATAACTTCAAATCTGCTGATAGTGGTGATCGAATCTCCTGCAGCAGTGGCTGCTATGAAATTGACTGTAGCATACTTCTTATTCGACCAGATTGTCTTCTTAGCCCTCGGGTCGTCCAAAGGAATGCTTTGGTCAGCTCCGGCAGAATAATGGAGGACCCAGCCTTTGCCATATTTTTCTATGACTTCCTGAGGAGTATCTGTTCCCATAGAATCGATAAAGGCATTGCCTGCTGTTGACATCGGATTGCCGTTTTCATCAAGAATTCTATAGGCATATCCTGCCACGACGCCATCCTGATCTGAGGCATGCCAGTAAATTCTCTGCTGGAATAGGGTTACAGCAGTTGAATCAGTATAAGGATTAGCAGGATCCCAGCCTTCATAAGAAGTAATCTGTATGGTCGGTGCTATATTTCCAAATCTGGTTCCTTGTTTTCCACAGCCAAACATAATCAAGACTGTCAGAGCCAACAGAATGACTATCGGAAAGAGTTTTAAACTCTTAAAGTGCATCTTTCCTCCTCATTGGGGATATATAATCTCATAAATAGCATAAAAAATAATCTTTGAGATTAAGTCAACTTTTTTTCTTTGCCTTCCTGCAACTTGGCAGCTTTCAGCAACTGTTTCAATAAGATGGACGTTGTAATCGAACCAATTCCACCCGGGACAGGAGTTATGGCTAACGCTTTGTCAAAGCAATCCTCATAATCAATATCACCGACATAGATATCTCCCTTTTCATCATTATGAATAAGGTTGATTCCCACATCCAGACAGATAGTCTTTTCTGTTATCATATGTGATTTTACAAAATGAGGTTTTCCAATCGCTGTAACAAGAATGTCAGCTGCTCTGGTTATTGCTTCCAGATTCTTTGTGTAACTGTGACAGATGGTAACAGTGGCGTTGCCGAACTGACTTTTCTGTAATAGTAATCCAGCCAGAGGCTTGGCAACAACGGCACTTCTGCCTAAAATTACTATGTGCCTGCCCTGAGTCTCAATTTCATAGTGCTTAATAAGTTCCAAGACTGCAGCAGCCGTGCAGGGAACAAAACAATCCTGTGTCAGAAACAACTTTCCCATATTGATGGGATTGATGCCATCTATGTCTTTGTCAGGATTGATGGTATTATTGATCTCAACCTCATCAAGCTGCCTGGGAAAAGGCTTCTGGATCATAATGCCGTGCACTTGACTGTCATCATTAAGTTTGCTTAGCCTGGAGATAAATTCTGGAGTTGTTATAGTATCGGAAAGATTGATCAGATCGACATTCATCTCAAGTTTGGAAGTCTGCCTGAAAATGTTTTTCACATAAAAAGAAGAGGCCGGATCATCACCTGCTATTATCAAAGCCATAGTAGGCTTTAGCTTCAGCAGTAAGAGATTGTTTTTAACTTCATCAAGGATAGAATTGGCAACCGGTTTTCCTGATAACATCTTTTCCATAGTCATTCACTTATGTGTTCTCTAATGCGTTTGATAAATACCGTTTTTCTGCTGATGGGGTCGATTTCCAGAAAGACGCCGTTGATCTGCAAACCTGAGTTTGCAACTTCATATCTGACCGGCATACCGGTTCTCATTTTTTCTATGA
>JAWOHU010000129.1:0-5209 GCA_046485025.1 Cloacimonadaceae bacterium (SeqCode)
GAGCTTGACAACCCTTTGGGGTCACCCTGAGCCTGTCGAAGGGCAGCTTTTTTTTAGACGCAAAGCGCAAAGTGGTCTTGTAGGACAGATATTCATCTGTCCATATCGGGTTTCATTTTGGTCAGATAAATATCTGACCTACATCATCGTCATTCCTGCGCAGGCAGGAATCTTTTGGTCAGATAAATAACTAACCTGCAACTGACGTAGATACAGGCGTCCCGCCTGTAACAAAACAGACGAGGACGTCTGTTCCTACTATGTCATTCATGCTAAACTCGGCATTTTTCTATTGCCGGTTATCTCTTTGGCATTCAATATATTATATAAAACTATACCATTCTTCCCTACTACCATTACGCTATCAATACGGAGTCATTACGGATTAAACCCGTAATGATAGCGTATTGACTCCGTATTGCTATTAAGGGTGGAAACAGGCGAAAAGAGAAAAGTCTTGACCCTGAGTGCAGTTGGAAAAGAATGAACAAAAATTCATTTGAGGTGAGGCGTGAACGTTCACAACCTTGATAACATATTCAAACCCAAGCGCATAGCGGTTTTGGGCATTAGCGTGAATCCGCAGAGTGTCAGCGGCAGAATTCTGAGCAATCTGGTCACGGGCGGTTTCAACGGCGTGGTTTATCCCGTTAATCCCACTCTGGAAGCGGTGATGGGCATCCAATGTTATCCCGATATTAAATCTTTACCCAAAAAACCTGATTTGGCAGTGGTTTGCGCAGAAACGGAAGCTGTTCCGGACTTTATCAGACAATGCGGGGAAGCAGGAATCTATGGCATTATAATTGTCACCGCCGGATTTAAGGAAACAGGTGAACGGGGCAGGCAACTGGAAAAGGAAATTGAAGCAATCCGCTCCCAATATCATGGAATGCGGATTATGGGACCCAACTGCCTGGGCTTCATTTCTCCTGCCAATAAACTCAATGTCAGCTTCGGGGACGGTATGCCGAAAAAGGGCAATATCGCTTTCGTATCGCAGTCCGGAGCACTTTGCACCTCGGTTTTGGATTGGGCAATTCACGCCAAAATCGGATTTTCTTATGTCGTGTCCGTCGGAAACATGCTGGACGTGGATTTCGGCGATTTGATAGATTACTTGGGTGAAGACGAAGAAACCAAATGCATAATTTTATACATAGAATCAATCAGCGACGCCAGACAGTTTATGACCGCTGCACGCGCTTTTGCACGCTCCAAACCCATCATTGCCTACAAAGCCGGACGTTTTCCCGAAAGTGCAGAAGTTGCAGCCTCGCATACAGGCGCTCTGGCTGCTGCAGACAACGTTTATGACGCTGCTTTTCAAAGAGCAGGCATCGTCAGAATCTATGACATCGGCAAAATATTTGACGTAGCAGAACTGGTCGGACGCAAGAAAGTCCCTGCCGGACAGCGACTTGCAGTTGTTACAAATGCCGGTGGTCCCGGCGTCATGGCGACTGACGCTCTCATCGCTCTGAAAGGCGAACTGGCAAAACTGACGGACAAAACCATCGAGGAACTTAATCTGAACCTGCCGGAATTCTGGTCGCATGGCAATCCGGTGGACGTTTTGGGCGATGCCAGACCAAAGCGTTATGCCAAGGCGGTTTCCATCGTGCTGGAAGACCCCAACGTGGATGCAGTGCTGGTTATCCTGACCCCTCAGGCGATGACCAATCCGAGCGGAACGGCTCGCGAAATCAGTAAACTGGCTGATACGGCGAAAAAGCCGATTCTGGCTGCCTGGATTGGCGGCGGGAGCATGATTGAAGGCATCCAAATCCTATCAGAAAGCGGGATTGCAGCTTACGATACTCCCGAACAGGCAATCGGCGCATTCATCACTTTAGTCGATTACGGCAAGAACCTGAAAGCCCTCTACGAAACGCCAAATGACGTTCCTGTCGAGTTTTCTTTAGACAGAAAAGAATTCCGCAGAAAGTTTGATTATATTATAAAACAGGGCAATGCCATCCTCTCGGAAACCACGTCCAAATACCTTTTGGAGTCCTATGGCATCCCGACCACCCTGCCGCAGAGCGCAATTACAGCTGAAGAAGCGGTCAAAGTGTCTGAGCATATGGGTTTTCCGGTCGTGCTGAAGATCTTGTCTCCAGACATCACACACAAAACCGATGTGGGCGGGGTGATGCTCAATCTGCATAATGCTTCCGAGGTCAAAGCTGCTTTTGAGCAAATTATGCAGAATGCCGTGGAACGCGCTCCGGAAGCAGTCTTAGAAGGCGTTTCCGTACAGAAGATGATTGACTCAGGTGGTGGCGTGGAACTCATTCTCGGCATCAAGCAGGACCCTGTTTTCGGGTCGGTTATGATGGTCGGCACGGGCGGAATTTATGCTGAACTTTTTAAGGACAGGACTCTGGAACTGCCTCCCCTCAATGAAAAACTGGCACAACGCATGCTTGAACGGCTGAATATTTTTCCGCTGCTGAAAGGATACAGAGGTAGGCCGGCAGTCGATATTGACAAGCTGGTAGAGGTTTTGATCCGCATGTCCTACCTGGCGGCGGACTATCCCGAAATCACGGAACTTGACATCAATCCTTTGCTGGTATCGTCTGAAGGCGTGGTGGCACTGGACGGCAGAGTCGTGATAAATCTGGAGCACAAAACCGCGGAACCCTATCAGCACCTGGCTTTGAGGCCCTATCCGGAAGAATATATCAAAGAGATAATTTTATCCGACGGAACGCCTGTCACCCTGCGTCCCATCAAGCCGGAAGACGAATTGCTTTGGCTCGATATGCTGGGAAGCTGCTCCAAAGAGTCAATTTATCAGAGATTCCGCTATTTCTTTTTCTGGAATTCGCATGAAGTGGCTGTGCGCTATTGTTTTATAGACTACGACAGGGAAATTGCCATCGTGGCGGAAACGACTCAGAATGGACAAAAGAAACTCATCGGTGTGGGGCGTATGGTGGCAGACCCTGACCACGAAACGGTGGAGTATGCCATCCTGGTTCCAGAGCAGTGGCAGAATAAAAAACTGGGCAGTCAGCTCACGGATTTCTGCATGGAGATTTCACTGAAGTGGAGTCTGAAAAAGATGGTGGCGCAGACTACCTCTGATAACCACAGGATGATAAATGTCTTCAAGAAACACGGATTCGCGATAAATCCTGACCTGCATAGCGAAATGGTGGACGTGGAAAAAGTGCTGAACTAAAGAATCAGTCAGAAGTTACTTTACTGCTCGTCATTCCTACGAAAGCAGGAATCTTGCTTCGACTAAGATTCCCGATCAGGTCGGGAATGACAAGTATGGGGTGGTCGGGAATGACATATCAGGATAGATTTTTCCCTTGCCTGATTTTAGCATATTTGTAATCTGACAATTCTGATTATAATATTGATTGTGTAAATAAACTCATGGAGTTAAGTTATGAAAAAAGCGATATTTATCACGCTGCTGCTGGTTCTGGTCAGCCTGGCTTTCAGTTGGGACCTGCTCAGACAGGCACAGTTCCCGACCAATTTTTATGCTTTGGACAGAGTAGGCACGACGTTTTGGGCAGCCGGATACGTGGGCGGTTTTGCCAAATCAATAGACAACGGTAACACGTGGGAATTCGTTCCCAGCCCTGCTTACGACCCTGTTACGCCAGCCTATAAAGACATCAATGACATTGATTTTTATGACGAACTGCACGGCATGATGGTCAGTGCAGACGGTCTGGTCGGCATCACTGCAGACGGAGGTGCCAGCTGGACTACGCCAACCCAGACGCAAACGATTTTCGGCACGGATGATGTCAACGCCTGTGTCTATTTGCCGGATGGCAAGATCTGGATTGCCGGTTGGGGTGGTAAAATTGCTTATTCAGCCGACCACGGCGTCACCTGGACTCAACAGACTTCAGGGCTCACAGACCAGATTTATTCCATAACTGTAAATGCTGCCGGAACAGGTTTCTGCGCACTGAACAGAGGCACTCCCAATCAGACCAAGATCCTTACGACTACAGACTTCGGCACTACCTGGAATGTGCAAAACCTGACTGTGACAGGCAATCCGCATCTCTACAAAGTGCATCAATACGGCTCGACAGTGGTTCTGGCAGGCAGCCTTGGCTACATAGGAGTCAGCTATGACAACGGCTTGACCTGGACTCATCATGCCAATGCCGGCGGCACTTCCACCAACATGCAGGACATTGTGCTGGACGGCAATACAGGCTATGCAGTGGGCTGGAACGGCGTTCTGCTCAGGACTGCCAATGCTTTTACTACTTTTGAGACGGTTACCAATGACTTCGGGCTTTATTTTGAAGGCATCAATATTTTGCCTAATGGAGACCTCATGGCGGCAGGCTGGAACGGCTCCATCGCCATGTCCACAGACCAGGGTGTCTCCTGGACTGACAAAATCGCCAATGCCGTTGACCTTTACAGCAGCAGCGTTGTGGACGAAAATACCTGGTACCATGTGGGCGATAAAGGCTACATAATCAAGACCACTGACGGCGGCCTGACCTTTGACAGACTGCATATTCCCAACAGCATTGAGACTTTCTATTCCACCTATTTCAAGACTGCTCTGGAAGGTCTGGTTTCAGGCAGGACGCAGGGCAAAATCTACCGCACCACGGATGGCGGCGTTACCTGGATTCCTTTCACTCTGCCCGGCGTCACGACCACCCAGATTTATTATGAATTCAGCTTCCCGACTGCCCTTGTCGGCTATGCCGTCGGCTCCAACAACATCCACGCCAAGACCACGGACGGCGGCGTTACCTGGACCATGATGAACGGCACGGGACTTGGCACCAGCGTGCTTTACAGCACTTTCTTCAAGACAGAGCTTTTGGGCTTTGCAGGTTCCAGCGCCGGAAATCTTTACATCACGCAGGATGGCGGTGTGAGCTGGGCTCCCATCACGGTTGGCAGCAGCGCTCAGATCAGAGACATCTGGTTCAAGGATGCCAACATCGGAGTGCTGGTCAATTCCGTTGGTGAGATTTATTACACTTCCAATGGCGGCATGACAGCAGGTGACTGGACAGCCGCCACAGAAAGCTGTCTGGACGACATGAACGGCGTCTGGTGTGATGAGCACGATGTCTTTTGGGCTGCCGGATACAGTTCTGACAACACATCCACCAATATCGGCAACTCCTGGTCCCTGATCAAATCAGTGGATAACGGCGCTACCTGGACCGAAGAGACCTTCCCCGCCCTGACT
>JAWOHU010000052.1:0-2629 GCA_046485025.1 Cloacimonadaceae bacterium (SeqCode)
GGTGATTTCATAAAACAGATATATAAAGAGGGCACAGAAATAACTAAAGAGAATGTTGATGGCGGGTATCAAATTGTGATTCTTAACCATGGGGATAATACTGCCACAGGCAGGCTTTACCTGATGTTCTATGATGATAATGCTTGGGGTTCTTATTTTCTGCCATCTCCTCCCAGTACGAATGCCGGTGGAAATGTAATGTATATGGCAATAGATGTGACCTTGCCTTTTACCAATATTTCGGATCCAGTTAATCCCTCTGCAGTTATCTCTTTAGCTCAGAATTATCCAAATCCATTCAAAAATACAACTTCAATAACATTCGACCTTTCTAAAGACTCTGAAGTCACTCTCAATATCTATAATATCAAAGGTCAATTGGTTAAAACACTGGTACAGGGAATGACAAAGAGCGGAAATCACAGCCTGGATTGGAGTGGGGATGATCATAATGGCAAAAAAGTCTCTACAGGTCTTTATTTCTACAAATTACAGAGTGGTGAGAAAGCCATTACAAGAAAATTACTGCTCTTAAGATAAAAAAACCTGCAGGAATGCTCAGACCGAGTCTGTTAATCCAGAACTGATAGTTGGACAGATAAATATCTACGCTACAGTATTTCGTCATTCCTGCGGCCGGGGTCCTCAAAAGACTTGTCTTTTGGGGTGGAAAAGCAGGAATCCAGTTTCCCATTATGCAGCTTTGGAAGCTACACTACAATACTGGAGCGGGGATTGCCAATCCCCGCCCTCCAACAGATTGACAATCTGTGTTACGACACATAATGACAGCTTGTTGATTAAATCTCATAATCTCTCTTTTTTCTCTGTGCCTCTGTGTGTTTGTTGTTTGCAGATAAATATCTGTCCTACATAAGAGTGGGGGATTTTTATTGACAGAATAGGGGCGCATAAATTAAATACTTGTTATCTGTAGAATAGTGTTATTTCTTTGAATGACTTTATTTTACAGCGAGGTATTTAACGAAATTACAGAGGTTTTATGCGTATCTTAATAACAGGCGGAGCCGGATTTATTGGATCCCATCTGGCAGAAAGGTTACTCCAGGACGGGCATCAGGTGCAGATTATAGATAATCTGTCCACCGGCAAACTGGAAAATATCGAGACTTTTAAAGAGCATCCCAAATTCAGCTATACCATTGGCTCGATCTTAAACAGGGAACTTCTGGAGCAGCTTGCTTCCAAGTGCGACCAGATCTATCATCTGGCAGCAGCAGTGGGCGTAAAATATATCATAGAAAATCCGCTGATGTCGCTCAAGACCAATATCGTCGGCACCGACAACGTTCTCGAAGTTGCCAATAAATACAAATGCAAGGTGCTCATCACATCGACTTCCGAGGTTTATGGCAAGAGTGATAAACTGCCTTTCAATGAGACAGCAGACCGCCTGATGGGACCGACCCAGATCAGCAGATGGGGTTATGCCTGTTCCAAATCCATCGATGAATTCTATGCGCAGGCATTTTTCCGCGAAAAGAAGCTGCCGGTCGTGATTGCCAGATGTTTCAATACAGTGGGACCACGTCAGACAGGCCAATACGGAATGGTGCTGCCCAAGTTCATCAAAGCCGCTCTGCTGGACCAGCCCATCATCATTTACGGCAGCGGCAAGCAGACACGCTGTTTTGCTGATGTTTCAGACGTGGTGGATGCTTTTCTGGACCTGATGAAGGAAAAGAAATGCGAAGGCGAGATTTTCAATGTGGGCACGACGGAATCCATCTCCATAGAAGCGCTGGCAGAAAAGGTCAGGCAGATGTGCGAGAGCAAATCCAAGATTGAATATATGGCTTATGAAGATGCCTATGAAGAAGGTTTTGAGGATATGATGCACAGGATGCCAGACCTCACAAAAATCAAGGAACACATAGGCTATGAACCCAAAATGAAACTGGAAGAAATAATTCAGCGGATGATTGAATATTATGAGAATTAAGCATTTAAGCCTCATCCTGCTGCTGTCTGTATTTATTACAGTTCTGACAGCAGTTGAACTGCCCGTCCAGACTGTGATTCCTGTTTCTGTCAGTGTTACGGGTGATGTTTCAAGGCCGGGAGTTTACACGCTGACCACGATGAACAGGGTGTCCGAAGCGCTTGCCAGGGCAGATTATACGCCTGCTGCGCTGCCGGCTTCTGATCAGCTTATGCCCGGAACCATTCCTCAGGGCATAACAGGATTCAGGCTTCCCGCCACAACTGATACTACAAAAGCTGTCGTATTAGGCAACAGGAACATCACTCTGCTTCGGCAGGGACAGCAGCAGTCGCTTGACCTGCTCAGGTTTATGCGTTTGGGAGAGCTTTCCCAGAATCCGTATCTGAAAGATGGAGACGTGATTATTGTTAATCCCGTGCAGTCTGTCATCTCGCTGCAGGGCAGTGTCCGCAAAGCCGGAGATTATGAATTCAAACAGGGCGACACCTTGAAAGACCTGCTGGATTTGGCTTTAGGCGTGACGGAAGAAGCAGATTTGAGACATGTTAAGCTGTATCGTTACAAAGAAAACTTCATAGATTATGAACTACTTGAAATCAACGCAGCAGGCTATCCTCAGACAGTTAATGCTGCTTTGGACATGCTTCTGGCACCGGGTGACCG
>JAWOHU010000065.1:0-6013 GCA_046485025.1 Cloacimonadaceae bacterium (SeqCode)
CGACAGCCGGCTTCTGCTGCGTCAGGTGATGTCAAAACTCAAAAGCAGCGGCTGGAAAATCGGCAACCTGGACTGCACTGTCTGTGCCGAGAATCCCAAGCTCAGAACCTTTATTGAGCAGATGAGAGATAATCTGGCAACAGACCTGGAAACTGAGATGTCCAATGTTTCCGTCAAAGCCACTACAGAAGAAGGTTTGGGCATTTCAGGCAGCGGAGCAGGCATGTCAGCTACTGCAGTTGTTCTGCTAATGCCGGCTGTGGAGTGAGTGTGAAGGCTTTTGCGGTCATCGGATATCATCATTCCGGTAAAACAACTGTTGTAACTTCTCTGGTTAAAGCGCTCACGGAAAAAGGCTACAAGGTTGCCACCATCAAGGATATTCACAACGAAGACTACCGCGTCGATACTGAAGGCAAAAACACCTGGCAGCACATCCAGGCAGGAGCAGTAATGACTTTTGCCAGAGGTCTGCATGACAGTGCGCTCATCTTCCCGCAACCCCTGTCCCTGAAGGAAATGACTGCTCTCATCCAATGTGACTATCTGATCATTGAAGGCATGAAGTCTGCTCCGGTGCCCAAAATCCTTTGTGCAGAAAGCGCTGAGCAACTGGAAGAGCTGTATGACGACACAGTCTTTGCCGTTTCCGGCAAACTGGCAAACGGCAAGACTGAGTGGCAGGAACCTCCTTTGCTGGACGTTGCCACAGATTTGGACAAACTGACTGACCTCGTGGAAAAAAAGGTATTTGACCTGCTTCCTGACAGTGATCCGGACTGCTGTTCCGCCTGCGGTTTGAATTGTTATGAGATGGTGAAAGCCATTCTGAAAGGTGAACGTCTGCGCACTGACTGCAAAACTGATTCTGCGCAGCAGGTCTCACTTGCCATTGACGGCAAACCGGTGGTCATTGTTCCCTTTGTGCAGAACCTGTTAAAAGATGTTCTGCTGGGTTTTATCAGCAACCTTAAAGACATCAATCCCCAGGGCAACATAAAGATAGAGATAACTCAGCATGACAGACAAGACTCAAGCCCTCTATAACGAGCTTTTTGCAGAGCACGATCCTGTAATGCTGAAAATCTGGCAGAATTCTGTGGTCGGCATAGCCGGAGCAGGGGGTTTGGGCAGCAACATAGCTGTTTCCCTTGCCAGAGCAGGCATTGGCAAACTGATCATTGCTGATTATGACATTGTTACTACTTCAAATCTGAACCGGCAGCAGTTCTTTCTGGATCAGGTGGGGCAGCCCAAGGTTACAGCTCTGAAAGATAACCTCGTCAGGATGAATCCTTTCTGCGAAGTCATTGTCCATAATGACAGAATCACTCCCTCCAACTTGGCAGAGCTGTTTGGCTCCTCAGACATTCTGATTGAGGCATTGGACGGTGCAGAACTAAAGCAGATGCTGATTGAAGCCTGGCAGGAGCTGTTTCCTGACAAGGTTCTGATCGGCGCTTCCGGACTTTCCGGCTATGGTAGAAACGAACTCATCCGCACGGTCAAATTTGACAACATCTACCTTTGCGGCGACGGTGTGAGCGAGCTTAAACCAGGCATCAGCCCTGTCGCACCGCGGGTTGGCATCGTTGCCAACATGCAGGCTAACCTCTGTCTGGAACTGCTCATCAAACTCAATTCCTGACCTTCCTTTTAACCACGGAACACGAAATGATAAATTTGTGGAAAAGTGGAACAGTGAAAAAGTGGAACAGTGAAAGCTGCGCCGGAGTTTGTAGTTCCGCATTCATGCGGTTTTTCCTGTGCGGAACACGAAATGATAAATTTGTGGAAAAGTGGAACAGTGAAAATTTCCGGAGTTCGAATTGTCCTTAGCAAGCTCCGGTGGTAATGTTTGTACAAGGACAATTAGGACTTCGTGATATTTAATTGTAGTGCCAAGTTTTTTTACGAAGTCCGAAATTCCCTTTGGGGGTAGAGATATATTATAGAATAGCGGGGGAATTTTGAACTCCGGAAAAAAAGTGGAAAAGTGGAAAAGTTAAAGCTGCGCCGGAGTTTGTAGTTCCGCATTCATGCGGTTTTTCCTGTGCGGAACACGAAATGATAAATTTGTGTTAATAAAACCCCGCAGGGGTGACATATAACGGCTATCCTAATCCATCCACGGTCATATATAACAAACCTCTCTTTTAACACTTCTGCCCGGGCGGAGGTGCTCAGGGGGAGGCAAACATGAGGATGCCAGGCTTCATTTAAGCAGGAAAAAGGCACAGCCGTTTGACTTTTCCCTATGTTAAAATTCTCTTTGTGATTCTATGTGGCTTTGTGGTGAAAAAAACAGCATGGATTCCTGCCTGCGCAGGAATGACGCCCTTCGACAAGCTCAGGATGACTCGTACGGCAAGTTCAGGATGACCTCATCATATATAATACATAACTCATAACTCTTAACCTAATACAAAGTCTTTGCATCCATTGCGTTAGTAATCCCATTGCGCTTTATTGCGTCTTTTGCGTCCCTTGCGTTAGAAAAAAGAAAAAGCCCAACCCGAAGGTTGGGCCTGGGGAAGATAATAAGCCGGATTCTGTGACCTGCTTAGAAAGCAGGTTAATGTCCATTCCTCTGTGCCGTGATTCGCATCACGGCTAAAGCTGCCTACCCGAAAGCATACTCGCGCGAGCAGCGCTGAGCTTTCCTATTTGGCATTGCACCGGATAAGGCTTTCCCGGCCAGTTCTGTCACCAAAACTGCCGGTGGTCTCTTACACCACCATTTCACCTTTTCCCCAGTCCCGAAGGAACTGAGGTAGTCTGTTTCTGTGGAGCTGGCTCTGCCTTGCGACAGGTTCCCGTTAGGAACTATCCTGCTCTGCGGTGTCCGGACTTTCCTCTGCTTTTTACAGCAGCGGACATCTAATCTTCCCTTCTATATTATAATTTATTTTTATCACGGAACACACGGAAAAACACAGAAGTCAGTGAAAAAGTGGAAAAGTGAAATAGTGAAAAGGATAATTTAGGAAATCTTTCGTGTTTTTTTACTCAGAAGTGGCAAACTCCTGTTTGCCACTTGTCAAGCGGAAGCTTGACAACCCTTTTCCACTGTTTCACTTTTCCACACTCATTATTCCGTGGTCAAATCAAGTTCTTCTGCGTCAAAGCGGTTCATCAGGATGCGTCCGCAGTTTTCGCAGTTATGGATTTTCTTGCGCAGTTCGAGTTCAATGCGGATCTGGGGCCTGATCACAAAGCCGCAGCCGCTGCAAGCGCCGTTTTGATTATAGGCGACAGCCTGGTTACTCTTGTTTTTGATCAGGTTGCCATATTGTTTGACCAGTGAATCTGCATGCAGGGTCAGAGCGAGTTCAGTGCGTTTTTTGCGCAGTTCTTCGATTTTTCCATCCAATTCGCCAATCTGCTGTCTCAGGTCATCTTCTTTTTCAGCTTTGCTTTTTTCCGCAGCTTTCAGTTCATTCTGGCACGCTGCCAATTGTTTGCTGATCTCGGTTTCAGTTTCCATCAGTTCAATCAGAGCAGATTCGATATCGCTGTTTTTCTGGGTCAGGCTGGCCAGTTCGGAATTCAGGGCTTTGTATTCCTTATTGGTTTTAATATCAGCGAGTTGATTGCCATATTTGAGTTTGAGTTCGTTGTTATGTTTTACTTCATTTTCCAGTTCATGCTGTCGCTTGACGATGCCCTCTTTGACAGTCTTGGTTTCCTGCACTTTTGCAGACGCGGATTCCACATCCTGGATGAGGGTATGCAACTGTTTGGGCAGGACCTTCTGCAGTTCGCGGCAGCGTCCTATCTCATCATCCAGCTTCTGCATCCGGGCCAGAGTTTTCAGTTTATCTATCATTATTACTCCTTAAATAGCAAACTTATGTCCAGGGCTTTGACAGAATGCGTCAGAGCGCCCATGGAGATGAAGTCGACGCCGGTTTCGGCATACTGCACAATGTTGCTTGCATTGATGCCGCCGGAAACTTCCAGTTCGACCTTGCCGCCGTATTTTTTGACAGCCTGGCGGGTGGTTTTGGGGTCCATATTATCCAGCATAATTCTGTCCACGCCGGCGCTGTAAGCTTCTGCCAGCTCTTTGAGATTGGTGACTTCGACTTCGATTTTATAAGTTGTATTGTGGGATTTCACTCTTTGCACCGCTGCTGTGATGCCACCGGCAGCACGGATATGATTTTCCTTGAGCAGGATCATGTCAAACAGACCGGTGCGGTGATTGTAGCCTCCGCCTATTCTGACGGCGTTTTTCTCCAGACGTCTGAGCAAAGGCGTGGTCTTGCGCGTATCCAGGATTTTGGCATCGGTGTGAGCAATCAGATTGACCAGCAGACTGGTTTTGGTGGCGATACCGCTGAGGCGCTGGATAAAATTGAGGGCGGTGCGTTCAGCTTTGAGGATGGAAGAGGGATTTCCCTCGATGCGCAGGATTTCGTCTTGGGGTTTGACCTTGTCACCGTCTTTGCGGTAAACAGTGATTTTCAGCTCATTATCGAGCAGTTTAAAGACCCGGATGGCAATTTCCACCCCCGCCACCATACCTTCCGCTTTGGCTATCATGTAGGCAATGGTATTGGTGCGTTCCAAATCAAGATAGCCGGTGGTGATGTCACCGGTGCCCAGATCTTCTTCCAGAGCCTGTAGGATCAGATCATCCAACCTCATTTTTCACCTCTATAAACGAAAAAAAGCATCTGCAGAGTTGCAAATGCTTTCGATTTATGTTATTTTGTTATCAGTACGTTTTGGTAACCAAGAACCAATCATCCTTAAAAATCTCCTATATCAGGGTCTAAGATTTTTTGGTTGACGTTTTTGTCAATAAAAAATGATGTAGATTAAAGAGTTATACTTTTCAGGAAGCATGATGATTATCAATCAGATAAATAAAAAATGTGTAATGGCGGGCATTCTTATGATGACTTTGATGCCTCTTTTCAGTGCGCCCAAAATCGCCAACGTTTATCCTCTGCCCAAATCCTATTATAATGAAGCAAAGCTGAACTCGCAATTGAAAGCCTGGGCGAAGGACAATCCGCACCTGGTCAGGCTGCACACTATCGGCTATTCCGAAGCAGACAAAAAGCCCATCCAGGCGCTGCAGATTCAATCTGACCTGGACCGCGAACCTGTTCTGCTGGTGGGTCAGGTGCATGGCGACGAGGTTCTGGGCGTGGAGTTCGTTATGGCTTTTGTCAGGCAGCTGCTGACCCAGCCTCAGGATGAAAAGGTCAGAACTGTGCTCTCCAAATACTCTCTCTGGATAGTGCCGACCCTCAATCCGGATGCCTATCACGTGGTCACTTCAGGCAAGTATAAATGGAAACGCAAAAACAACAATGACACCAACCTCAACGGCAAACTCAATGTCAAAACCGACGGAGTGGACCTGAACCGCAATTTTCCCACCTTCTGGCATCTGGATAACGGACAGCCGCAGAAAGGCGCCTACTACAAAGGCATAGCGCCTGCCTCGGAAAGCGAAACCAAGGCTCTGCTTGAACTGGCTGAGCTAATCAGATTCAAGTATGCTTTTTTCTATCACAGCTCGGTCACCGGCACCTACAGTGAAAAGATTTTTATCCCCTGGCAGGACCTTCGCAACCAAGACATTGCAGACGATTTTGTCAAAATGCGTGAGCTGATAGAAACCTATGCTGCCATGGTGCCCAAAGATTATCTGCCCGGACACTATGAAGTGCATCCCAACAACACTTCCCGCGTCGGTAATGCCCGCAACCACTTCTTCTATGAGTGGGGCACCTATGCCTATGACATCGAAACCGGCGGTGTCACCGCCAAAGGCAAAAGCATTGTCCATCCACCTGCCGCCCAGCGTGATAAAATAGTCCGCAAAAACCTGGCAGCCCTGTTTCATATCCTACAGAGATAAGTGTGGAACAGTGAAACAGTGGAAAAGTGGAATATGCTGAACAGTGGAAAAGTGAATATAAGGAAGTCAGGTTTTCCGGAGTTCGAAATTTCCCCGCAAAACTACCAATGGTCATTATACTGAAAGGAAATT
>JAWOHU010000109.1:0-8003 GCA_046485025.1 Cloacimonadaceae bacterium (SeqCode)
ACCGGAAGGAACATTCAGCTTTTCGCGCAAGCAACCAGTCTGACTACAATGTGAAATGTTTTTGGGACTGCCGTTGTAGCCTGTGGAAAGAATCTGGTTATCTCTCACCAAAACTGCACCAACATGCCGTCTCAAACAAGTGCTCCGCTGAGCAGCCAGGTAAGCCATTTCCATAAAGTATTTCTGCCATGTGGGTCTGTCATTCATAACAACTCCTGACCTCAAAGCTTTTCAGCGGAGCATTTTTGTCAATTTCTAAAATTCTTGTATTTTAGGGCTCCTTAACAGCGATAATCCTGTAGAACCTTCTGGACTGAACAGGTGATTCTGTAAACGTAGTCAGGGGGGTCGTTTCCATCAGGTTTTCCGGTCCGGGAATGAAGTCAGGCAGGTCTGAAGCATAGACTTTGTATGAATTTACCGTTATCGGATTACCCATTTCATCCAAGACCACAGGTTGCCAGGAAAGGTTAACACTATTTTGGGAAACAACCAGACTAAGCCCTGCAGGTGCGAGAGGAACCGCCGGCAGCAAAGATGTATAAATGTGATTGGAGGTAACCGATTCACCTACCGGAGCGGCATAAGTTGCAGTTAAATAATACTGATAAGTTACACCATATAATACATTTGTATCTGTATAGGTTCGGGGACTGGCTGGTAAAGTAGCAATCAAATAACCATTGCGGAATAGTTTGTACTGACTTACTGTTCCAGAGACCGGAGCCAGCCAGTTTAAGGCTATGGAAGCAGAAGTGGAAACTGCTGCCAGATTTCGGGGCGGTTGGAAAGAAGATGTCATCTGCTGAACCGTGACATCATCGATATTGATAATACCGGGATCGGTCATAGTTATCGCCAGAAATCCGATATAGCGTGCACCGGTTTGAGTAGGCGTGAAACTCACCTGCCGCATGGTGTAACTGGCATCAGCAGAGGAATTAACCGTAGTTGACAGAATCTGGTTAGTCATGCCTGCAACTGTTTTCCGGTCTCCATACCAGACTTGCAGATAATCTGTAACACGAGTTCCGGTTTGCCGGACATAGAAGGTCAGACGGTATTGCAGACCCTTTACAAAATAAATGGGAGGCATAAACATCCAGTCGTTGTAATCCCAGACCATAACGGCAGGAGCTATTCTGACATGTTTGGGGGCTGAACGCGGAGCAACAGCAGATGTTTTCCAATAAGCAGCATCACTGTTGGTATTAAGGTATGACCAGCCATAAGGTAGCGCAGGAATATCAGGAGCTTCATCGCTGTCAAAGTTCTGGCTGTATGGCAAATCAATGATTGTATTCTGCCCCATGGTGACAAAGCTGTAGCGTGGGCATTCGGGAGCATCTCCCAGAGCGTTGTATGGAATCACTTGCCAATAATACTCGGTATCAAACTCCAGCGATTCGAGGTAATGAAGTTCATTGACCAGACCAATTTCCAGGCCGTTGAAGATGTTGGTCGGAGGATTGTCTGTCCCCAGATAAAATCTGTAACCGTCGGGATTCCCTTCCGCATGTGTCCAGGAAAAAGCAGGACTGCGGGACACGCCAAGTGCTTCGTTGGCAGGAACAGGATTGGAAACTGGAGTGGGCAAACGCAGGATCTCAATATTATCAACATTGATTCTTCCTCCATTGGCAAAAGTAAAGCAGTGAAATCCAAAATAGATTATTCCTGTATAACTGGCTCTGAATTGCACCTGAATGGGAGTCCAAAAGGTTCCACCCATAACACCGTCATTATAATGCATATTAAGGGTCATGGCAGCCGGAGTGGGCTGGCTGCCTCTGTAAAAGGCCAGCTTGGCATAAGAGCGGTTGCGGTCGTTGCGGTACCTGAACCTGATAACATAATAAGAGCCCTGCTGGATGGAAACTCCGGGCAAAAACAACCAGTCATCAGCAACCAAATCTAATGAGGTCATACTCAATGCCTTTGAAGCGGGGTGCAATGTGCTTCGGGACAACCAGGTAATAGCATCCTGGTTAACATTATGAGCAAAATATCCTGCCGGTAATGCTGGTAAGGTCAGAGCTTCGCAATCCTCATAATACGGAAAATCGGAAATCACTGCCGCGGGCATGGCAGTAAAAGTATAGATCTGATTGGTTGCACAATCCCCGACTGAATTATAGGGAACCACCTGCCAATAATGCTGAGTGCCGAAGCTCCATAGACCGTCATAAGTATAAGATTTATTATCTCCCAGATCCAGGTCTTCAATCAGATTAGTAGGCGGATTATCAGTCCCAATGCTGATTTTGTAGCCATACACGTCGCCTGTGTGGTCCCAGGACAAGGTTGTATTGTTTACGAAAACATTGGTTGCAGCATCAGCCGGTTCAGGTGCTGAGACCGGCAAGGGCACAGATGTAGTGGCCAATTGCACATTATCTACATACAGATAAAATCCCGAATTGGCGGCAACCGAATAGCAGTGGAAACCGAAGAAGTAACTACCCGTTACGTCAGGAGTAAAATTACAGACACCATCTATCCAGGTTGTATTGTTTACATTATTGTTATCAAAAATCACGTTGGTCATTTGAGCCGGAGCTGGAGCTGATCCATATGCCACTTTCATTTTACCGGGATAACTGAATAACATATTCTTATACTTAAAAGTGAATTGATAATTGAACCCGGCATAGAGTTTAAACGGCGATGTTATTACCCAGTCATCGTTACCCACTGACGTTACAGTGCTTCTGTCAATGCGCATGGATTTGGGAGGACTAAAGGCATTAGCGTCATTATAGACCAACCATTTCTTAGTGTCGCCATCCAGGTCAAAAACTGTCCAGTTGGTTGGCACGGCACCCTGGTTTGTGGTATCAAAATTCTCGTTGTAAGGCAGATAGCTTATTACGGCATCAAGTTCAGAATAAAAAGACCAGACGGGAGTATCCACTGCTTCAGCCATGGAATCATAAGGAATCACCTGCCAGTAATACAGTTTGCCATACTCCAGGGGCTGGGAAGGAGTCCAGGTAAGGTTGTTGCCTACATTTACCCTGTGCGCCACATTGGTTGGCGGATTATTGGTTCCCAGCGAGATGTAGTATCCCGTTGGAACTCCGCTGCTCAATTGCCAGCTGAAAGAAGTATCAAGCAAAACACCCGTTGCTGAAACCGCAGGGCTGGGGTTGCTTACTGCAGCTGTCATGATGCCCCGAACCAAGAACTCGTCTATGGATACTCCGGCTGCGTCATAAGCGGTGTTAGTGCTATTGCAATGAAACATAAAGTAATGAACACCTGTTGTTGCAGGGGTGAAATCCACCTCAAAATAATTGTAACCTATGTTGGTGACATTATCGTTGACATAAATAGTCTGTTTGGGGTCCAAAGGATTGGACGAACCAGAGTAATACACGGCAAATTTAGCGTTGATACTTTGGCCATATTTACGGTAATAAAATGAAAGACGATACGTATAGCCGGCATTCAGGGACATACCGCGACTGATGGACCAGTCATCGGAAATCGCTTGCGAAGAGCCCGAAATCGCCATATGTTTGTTACCTGAATATGCTAAGCCAAGCAGGCATTGCCAGGCACGGTCATCATTATTACCATTGACCATTCTCCAACCCAATGGCAGGTAATATTCGTCATCAACTTCAAAGCCCTCAAAATATGATGACGCTGACAATGGCGCGGCAGCAACTGTCCTGAATTTTCTGATTTGCGGCTGGTAGGCAGTTCCATATTGGTCATAAGGTATCACCTGCCAATAATAATCTGTATTTGATATGAGATATCTGGGAGGTGTCCAGGATGTGGTGGAGGGAGTTATCTCTATTCCGTTAGCAATGCTTGAGGGCGGATTGTTGAAGCCAAAATACAATTTCATACCTTGGGGAAGTTGCCCGGAATTGGTCCAGGATAATGCAGAATTGATAGCTATATTAACTGCATCATTGGCAGGAATTGGCGAAATGGTATTTGCCAGGCAATGGCGTTCCAGCTTGATATCGTCCACAAAGATATTGTTTCCGTTTGCGCTGGTGGCTTTCAGAATAATATAGTAATTTCCGTTAGAAGGAGGATTTATCAGGAAACTATAATCATACCAGCCACTTGAAGTCACCACTGGAGATAGCGACATGCTTCTGTTTACTGTTCCCAAAAGAACCGGAGAACCACTCAAGCTCTGGACAGTATTGCGATAAACTTCAATTCTGTCTGCGCTGGCGGGATATCCGGCATCGCGATTCATCCTGAAACCAATGGAATACAAAGCGCTGCCCTGGTTGCTGATTTGAATTTTGGGAGTGGCAAAGTAAGCGGAGTTACCGTTGGGAATTGTCCGGCAGGCAAAGCTCATCATGGCATTACCGGTATAGGGTTCGCAGGCTGGATTGAGTCCGGTTGTTTCTTGAGTAAAGTAGCTGCTGCCGGAAACTGGCACATTAGCCCAACCGAATGGTGTAAAAGCATTCCCTTCCAGGGATTCCACCAGTGGGTTCACATTGAAATCAATCGTCAAAGGTCCATAGTAAAAGCTGATTGTTTCTCCAGCTGATCCCACGTTTTGAATATTTATTCCACCGGGACTACCGTCGGAGAGAAAGCATGAAGGGTTAGTGTTATCATTTATAACGGTTCGACCTGACTCAGCGCTGAGGCTGGCATTTGCAGGGGTTCCATTGAAAACCAGAGTTCCATTGGGTCTGTAAACATACAATTCGTCAGGCGGTCCATCTGCATTGCCATCTCCGCAGGTAGTGTTTACTCTCCAGACAAGAAGTCCGCTTCCAGGAATACTGGATTCAAAAGTTCCGGTCTTTCTTCTGTATTCGACCACAAAATACTCATCTGGAGAATTGGGTGAATTGATTCGATAAACATTGTTAGTGGGCGAAGTTAGCGGATTCAGCGTATAGACCTGATTTGATGCAATAGTGGGAATATTGGCAATCCATCCCATATATTTCCATTTCATGTAAGCATTGGTATGCTGGGGCACGTTTGTATTAGTGTCCATCAAATCCCAGGTTGAAGCCGGCGAATATGTGCTTTCATCTGAATAATGATATAGATCTGGCGCTCCCAGAGTATGGGTAAACTCATGGCAGGCAACAGAAACTCCGGACATGTATTCAATTCCGAGATTGTATTCATTCACCAGTTTACCGCCAAGATTGATTCCCATGTAACCTATGGATGATTTATGTGGCCAGAGGAAGTTACTCCACCCATCATGAGAACCTCTGATCATAAAAATCACATTATCAATGCTACCATCATTATCAGCATCAAAATTCACTCCTGCCGGAAGCATTGTATTTACATAAGCAACTGCTCCGCTAAACAATCCTGAGATTCTCTGATACTCATTTGCTGTAGTCAAACCGTCGGGGTTGCTCACTTCGTTGTATACCGCGAAATAGTTACGAGGCAGATTGTGCTGATAAGATACAATCGTTGCACCTGTCTGGGTTGGCAGTAAATGGGTCAATACTGTGAGAGATTGGTAAGAATCCTCATAAAAGTAATTTCTCATGCTGACATAACCGGCTGCAGCGCTGTTATACAAATCGCTTTGCGATGTTGTGTTGAAAGTGAATTCATCCTGATCGCTGAAACGGATATAGATGATTATGTTATTAAGAGTACCTGTGGTCGGTGTGTCACGGGTGATTTCGTCCCTGTGGAAGGCATCCCGTTTAGCCAGATATTCTGCTTTGCTTATATTAAGACGGGGTTCCAATCCCAGAGAGCTTGGATTATCCCTGCCAACGATTAATTTTCCAGCCACAAGCTGACCATTCTGCTTTTCGGCATAAGTATAGAAGCCAGTCTGTGGTGACTGAATTATGGTATAGCCGTCTTTGTCATGCAGCCAATTGTGAAATTCATCGCCACTGGCCAGCAGATTTAATTCTCTTCCGTCAGGTTGAACCAAAGCAGTCTGCACATCCGTAAGATAGGCTGACCACAGTCCCATACTAATTGTCCAGATAATAAAAACCAATGCAGCATGCTTTAATATCCTGCTCATAACATCTCCTGATTTTTTTTGGCTTATTTGAACTCAAATACATTGTAAAATAAAATGATAATCTGCGTCAAGAAAAATTTAAAGACTGGATGATTTCATACTAAATTGGTTTGATTTAAAATAATTAATAACTATCTTATGGATTTCCTTGACAAATTACAGGACTGCAAGTTGATTTAGATATAAAGAAATCAAAATCCAAGGAATTCGATGAAAAATTTACCCTATGGCGGCTCAGTCAATCTGAGCGGCTCCAAGTCCATCTTGCAGAGATACCTGTTTATAGCGTCACTCAGACCCTGCACAACCATTCTGAAGCCGGGCTCAGTTTGTGATGACGTGACTGAAATGGCAGATGCAGTCAGGGTTTGCGGCGTCAAAGTGAAACAGGGCAGGGATGCAATTGCAGTGGATTCGAGTGAGCTAAAACTGCATTATGAGACCACAGTGAAGTTCACAGCTTCCGCCACAGCTTTGCGTTTCTGGCTGGCGCGCGCCTTATTCATCAAAGCAAAGACTATACTCGATGTTTCTGAAGAACTGGCTAAACGCCCTCTGCTGACCTTTATCAAAGCCTTAAAGGACTTTGGCTGCCGGGTTGAATTACTGGAAAAATGCAGTCCGGATTGCCAGCTCAGAATTGACATTACCCCTCCTGACCAGGTTCCTTCAGAAGTAGTTCTGGATGCCGATATCAGCAGTCAGTTCATTTCAGGTTTGATGTTAGCCGGCAGTTTGGCGGAAGACCATTTTACGATAAAATTCAAACAGCCACCTGTCTCCTATTCATATCTGCAGCTCACGGCATACCTGGCCAGAGACCTGAACGTCAATCTGGATCTGGAAGAAAGGGGTGCCCTGGTGCAAAATGGCAGATTCTTGCGTTTTCCGGAAACAGCATTGATCGAACCTGAGCTTTCAGGCGGCGCATTTTTCCTCATCCTGAGTGTCTTTTCCAGAGCCGGCATTGAAGTCAAAAATCTGTCGAAATACAGATTTCACCCAGATTGGGAGATAATTGCCATCCTCATGGACATGGGTGCATATTATAAGGACATTGATGGCAAAACCTGTCTGCAGGCAACCAGACTGCACGGCATCAAGCGCGATATGCAGAACTATCCTGACCTCGTGCCTCTGGTGGCGGTTACAGCACTGTTTGCGGAAACACCCACCGTTTTGTCTGGAATCAGTCGTCTGCAGTATAAAGAGTCCGACCGCATAAAAGGCATCCTGAAAGCTTTTCAGACCATCGGAGCCGGCTTCCTCTACGGAAGTGGTTCTCTCACAATCTATCCCCATAAAAAGAGACCACCCAAAGCCATTCTGGACACTCAAAATGACCACCGTCTGGTTATTGCCTTCACTTTACTGAAGTTGATGTTTCCGCAACTGGAGCTGTCTGAGACCGCATCCGTGACAAAATCCTGCCCTGAATTTTTCACTCAGCTGGCGGCTCTGAAACTCAAAGATTGACCTAACTGACCTTTTCTCAGGCAGAAACGTTTTCCTATTGACAAATTATTCAAAAAGAACAAGTTTGCCTGCATCAGAAAAATATTATATCTGGAGGAACCCATGACCTATCGCGTCCTTGCCATCAATCCCGGCTCTACTTCGACCAAGATTGCTGTTTATGACGACCTGAACCCTGTATTTGAAAAGACTCTGCGCCACGACCCGGCTGAACTGGACAAGTTTGGCGGCATTCTGGAACAGTTTGAATATCGCACTCAGCTTGTGATGGATGCCATGCAGGAACATAATGTCACGCCGGAAAGCCTGCATGCCGTGGTGGGCAGAGGCGGTCTGGTGCGTCCTGTCAGCGGCGGCACCATGAAAATCTGTGCCAGCATGCTGCGTGACCTGCAAGACCCTTCCCTGTGGGGTAGAATCCACGCCTCCAACCTCGGCGCTTTTATGGCGGAACCAATCGGCAGAAAACTCAATATCCCCTCCTTCATTGTTGACCCTGTCGTAGTGGACGAATTTG
>JAWOHU010000127.1:0-12100 GCA_046485025.1 Cloacimonadaceae bacterium (SeqCode)
CCCGACGCTGGCTGGTCCAGCGCTACCCGCTGAGCGAGGCAGCGGCGGAGGCGCTGCTCCAATACATCGGCGCCCAGCGCGAGCAGCAGGCGCCCCTGGGCCTCGACCACCAGCTGGCGATCGGTGCCCAGGGGCGCCTGCTGCTCGCGCTGGGCGCCGATGTATTGGAGCAGCGCCTCCGCCGCTGCCTCGCTCAGCAACGGATTGAGCAGCCAGTGCTGCTGCAGTCTTGAGCCCATGGGCGTGAGGGTCTGGTCTATAATATCTATCAGGCTGCCGCTGCGGTTGCCGTAACGCATTGACTTCATCAGCTCGAGGTTGCGCCGCGTCACTTCGTCAAGTTGCATATAGCTGCTCAGCGAGTAATAGTGCAGGGAAGCGATGTGTTTCAGGTTGTCTTTGTAGAGGGACTGAACATAAGCTAAAGCCGCTCCAGCAGCGGTAGCGCCGGTGTTTTTGTTATGTGCGCCGAAGCTTTCCAGAGACTTCACGCCAAAATGTTTTTTGAGCAGACGGATGGCTTCTCCGGGCTGAAATTGCCAACTGTCAAATACCGTCACAGCCGGCTTGAATTCACCCAGTTTGTCCAGCAGCCATTGTTCTGCAGAAGTGCTGCTGACAATGATTTCCGCCGGGTGCAGGTGCAACACTTCATTGACAAAATCCTCATTGGAAACTTCCGTAAATCTGAAATCCGCTGTGGAAATATCCAGGCTGGCAAGTCCGATGAGGTCATCATTTTTTTCGAAGAAAACACTGCAGAGAAAGTTGTTTTCACGTGTGTCAATCAGGTTCTGATCCAAAATAGCGCCGGGGGTGATAATCTCCGTGATGTCTCTTTTCACAAGTCCCACAGCGGTTTTGGGGTCCTCAACCTGCTCGCAGATGGCAACTTTGAGCCCTGCTTTGATCAATTTATCCAGATAATTATCCAGCGCATGGTAGGGAAAACCCGCCAGAGGAACGGGATTATCGTCATTCTTATTGCGGGTGGTGAGAGTGATGTTCAGAACTTTGGACGATGTATAGGCATCCTCAAAAAAGGTTTCATAAAAATCACCCATCCTGAACAAAACCAGCTTGTCCGGATGCGCTCTTTTTACTTCCAGATATTGCTTCAGCATAGGAGTAATCTTGGTTTCTTCGACTTTCACTTTTTTCATAAATACATCAACCTTATAGCCCACGCGGGGTCCACGCGGGGTCCACGCGGGCTGAGCCCGGGAGGATGCCGCGTGGGATGCTTGCTTGCGACTAGGATGGAAACCTGATTTTGCATGGAAGCTGCCTTATCTTTGGATGATAAAAGAATCTATTTCATTGTCCCGCAGCAAGGTTTTTGAGCTCACTGCAGCCAGTTGAGTCTGGTAAGGACCGACCAGAATCACCCAGGAGACATCCTTGAATTGTGTGGATTCATAATAAACTGCATTCAGTCCGAGCGTGATAATCCTTTCGCAGAGTTTGACGGCATTGATTTTGTTACTGAAACGTCCTGCCTGCAGATACATGCCTCGCAGTTCATTATTTTTCACTTCGACAGGCTGCTGAATTCCGGAAACCTTGGTTGTGTCAGGCTTGATAGGACCATTGTTTGTCCCTGAACCTGTAATTTCAGCTAAAACGATATCGGGGAGAGGGCTTTCCGTATGTGGATAGAGAAAACTCAAATCAATGGAAGAGCCATTTGTACCGCGCATTTCAAACAGCCTGTCTTCAATCAGATAAGCCAATTGGGAATAGCGGTCCAGTTCATAGCCCTGCCTGTACTGACTCACCGCTTCAGCTTTGTTGCCAAGCAACTCTGCCGCATAGCCATAACGGTATCTGAGATATTGCTCATCCTCAATCAGTTTGGGTTGGGAAAGCAGCTTCTTCAAAGTGGTGATGGCATTGTTATATTGCTTCTGGTTGATGTAGGAATTTGCAATCAGGTAATGCGCGTCTTCCAGTTTGGGACTGGATTTGGTCAAGCGGATAAACTGATTGGCAGAGGCAATTGTTTTGGTATAATCGCCCTGTTGGAAATAGGTATTGGCAATCCAGTAATGCTTGTCAGCAAAATCCGGATGAGTGATTTGATTGAAGCTGTTCAGCGCTTTGTCATATTCTCTGTCCAGAAGCTGCAGACTGCCTAATTCATAATAAGCTTTTTGGGCATAAATGCTCTTGGGATAGGTATCCACCAGAAGCTGCAACAGGTTTTGGGCATTGGCGGCATCGGTGGTCAGCATGGCGCTGTAGAAAATAACTGCCGCCCTTTCGTCAGCATTTTCAGGCTGATTGGTTCTCAGCAGCGCATTGGCTTTGCTCAGTTCACCTTTCTCATAAGCGTTAATGATAGCCTGAATGCCTTTGCCGATGGCAGCGTTCAGACCAGTTGCCAGCAGCAAAAAAACTGTAATTATCAGTGGAAAAAGTCTGTTTCTATGCATAATGGTTTGATTCAGATTTATCCAGTTTGCGCACCAGACCCCAGTCAGCTTTCTCAATCTGAAGCGGTAAAGCAAAGCTGCGATTGGGTTTGGTCATGGTGACAGGGTTTTTTTCATCGTCAAAAATTCGGTCAACAGTCAGAGTAATATCCTGGCTGCGGTCAGGAAAGATAACCTGCACCGTGTCGCCGGATTCAATTTTAGAGAGGCAGTCAAACCAGAGCAGTCCGTCTTCTGAGCGTGAAACTTTGCCACAGAACTGCCACTGCTCTGAGCAGTCGTCCAGATTGATTTCAGGTAGATGCTGTTGCAGTTCGGTTTCATCGTTTTTATAGAAAAAGGCTGTGAAATAGGGGCGGTGATTGACTTTGCAGACTTCCTGCGCCAAATGCTGCCAGGTCTCAGAATTTGGAGTAGTCAATTTGCGTGCTTCGTTATAGGTTCTGCTCATCAGGGCGGTGTAATAGGTGCTTTTCATTCTGCCTTCAATCTTGCCTGCAATTACGCCTGAAGCAGCCAGCAAAGGCATTTCTTTCAGCAGACAGAGGTCTTTGGAATGCATCAGATAGCTGCCGCGCTCTTCTTCCTGAACAGAAAAGACCTGTCCCGGACGAGTCGGTTCCGACAGATTCCATTCCCAACGGCAGGGGTGAGTACACTGTCCCAGATTAGCGCTTCTGTCATTCAGCAAAGCGCTCATCAGGCAGCGTCCGGACCACGCCATGCACATCGCTCCGTGAATAAAAACCTCCAGTTCCATGGCAGGGACCCTATCACGTATTTCCAGCATCTCAGAATAAGTTACCTCCCTTGCCAGTATTACACGTTTGACACCCTGTTCCTGCCAGAATTTTATAGCCGCGTGATTGGTGGTATTGGCTTGAGTGCTAAGGTGGACAGGGAAATTGGTGTGTTTCTGCACTAGGTTGAGAGTGCCGGGTTCGGCAACTATGACAGCGTTAAATTTCAGTTTTTTTATTTCCTGCAGGTATTCCGGCAGCGCTGCAATATCTTCATTGCGGGAGAAAATGTTGAGGGTGAGATAGACTTTTTTCTTGAGAGCATGCGCATATTCAATGCCAGCCCTGAGTTCTGACAGTGTGAAGTTTCCCGCAAAAGCCCTCAACCCAAACTGCTGACCTGCCAGATACACGGCGTCAGCTTTGTAGGCAAGAGCATATTGCAGCTTTTCTAAGTTGCCGGCGGGAGCGACTATTTCCATCTAAACGATAGTTTTAATTGCTCATAGAATTAAGCAGTTCGTCATTGGACTTGGTGGCAGCCATCTTTTTGCGCAGCATCTCGATGCCCTGGATGGGACTGATGGTCTTCAAATACTTGCGCAGGACATACATGCGGTTGAGTTCATTGGGAGTAAGTAAAAGCTCTTCTCTGCGGGTGCCGGATTTGACCAAATCTATGGCTGGATAAAGTCTCATATCTGAAATGCTTCTATCCAACTGCAATTCCATATTGCCGGTGCCTTTGAATTCCTCAAAAATCACCTGGTCCATCTTGCTGCCTGTGTCAATCAGAGCAGTCGCAATGATGGTCAAGCTGCCGGCTTCTTCTGTATTACGGGCTGAACCAAAGAATTTTTTGGGCTTGATGAGTCCGTTTGCGTCAATACCGCCGGAAAGCACCTTGCCGCTGGAAGGCATGACACTGTTGTAGGCGCGCGCCAGACGTGTGATACTGTCCAGCACCACCACCACATCCTGATTCATTTCTACCATACGCTTGGCTTTTTCCAGAACCATTTCCGCCACGTTGGTATGGTTGCGGGGAGATTCGTCAAAGGTGGAACTGATGACTTCTTTGTTTCCGGGACGCAGGATTTTCTTCATCTCGGTCACTTCTTCAGGACGCTCATCAACCAATAAAACAATCAAATGCACTTCCGGATGATTGGTCAGAATGGCATTGGCAGTGTCCTGCAGCAGAGTGGTTTTTCCTGTTCTGGGTGCAGCAACTATCAATCCGCGCTGACCTTTGCCAATGGGAGTGAACAGATTGATGATGCGGGTTGAATAATTGCCCGAATCAAATTCCAGATTCAGTCTCTCCGTAGGATAATAGGGCGTCAGTTCATCAAACAGACGCATTTCCTGAGTACTTTCAGGAGAGCAATAGTTAATGGATTCCACTCTCAACAGGGCATAATACTTTTCTCCTTCTTTAGGAGAGCGCACCGGTCCTGAGACCATATGCCCCTTTTTCAGATTGAACCGGCGGATTTGAGTCAGAGAGACATAAACGTCGTCCCTGCCGGGATTGTAATTGTTTTCCGGAAAACGCAAAAATCCAAAGCCATCTTCCATAATCTCCAGACAGCCGGTCACAAAGGCAAGACCCTCCTGGGCGGCACGGAATTCGAAAATGCTGAAAATCAGTTGTTGTTTGTTCATCTGAGTCGCATTGGTAATCTCGCATTCTTTGGCTATTTTATTGAGCTGAGCTTGGGTTAGGGCAAATAAATCCTCAACTACAGGTGTTTCTTCCGCTGCGGGTTTTGTTTTCTTTTTCATTCTATCCTCTATTTCTTGTGTCCGGTAATCAGCAGCCTGCTGGCGCCGACATAACCGACACTTTTTATTCTTTCGATGATTTTCAGTCCCTCACAGCAGATGAATTCCGCCTGGGGAATGCCTTCACATTTTTTGATCCAGTCTTTGACGTTTTTGATCATTGGTTCCATGACTTTGGGGTCGGTTGGATTGTCCACAGGGATGTAATAATCCTCATAAGCCACGCCTGTGAGGGGCATGGATTCAACCAAATCGATGATTTTGCTTTTAGTATAAGTACCTGTGTGATAAACTCCGTTCAGCATATCAATCCGAGCAAACCAGTGATGCATCTGGATATGGGTCTGCTGTGCCTGATTTTGTTTGCCGTCCTTATACATCTCCACGACGACCAGCAGCCCTTTTTTCTTCAAAACCCTCAACAGTTCTGCAAACACCTTGTCCGGATGCTCCAGATGATGCAGTGAATTGGATATGCAGACAGTGTCAAAATACGCGTCCGAGAAAGACAGGTTTTCCAGATTCATCTTGTAGATTTCAATGTCGTTTTCAGGAAATGAATTCTGAGCCTGCTTGACGGCTGCATCTGAAACATCCACTCCAATAATCTGGTTGTAGGATTTGAAGCTCTGCTTAATCACGTTGATAAAGTCGCCTCGTCCGGTCGCTGCATCAAGCACCATTCCTGCATCAATATGCGAAAACTTCTTGAAAACGTCCCTCATGGATTGATTCCTCGCTTGTATATATTGTTGATTTATCTTGGCTAACGGATTTAATTATGTACCAACCTCAAAAACTATTATTAAAAAAGATGAATTGCAGTCAAGAGAAATGTGTGTATCCCCCTAAAAAAAATCAAGGCAGCACCTGAAAAGCGCTGCCTTGACATATCAGTAATTTTGTTTAGATAACGCCCTGTGCCAGCATGGCATCAGCGACTTTCTTGAAGCCGGCGATGTTGGCACCTTTGACATAATTGACAAAGTCGCCATCCTTGCCGTTGGCAACGCATTGGGCATGGATTTTAATCATAATCTCGTGCAGTTCGGAATCGACCTTTTCTGCTGTCCAGGCTGTGTGGCAGGCATTCTGCTGCATTTCCAGTCCGGAAGTGGCAACCCCGCCTGCATTGGCAGCTTTGCCTGGTCCGTAAAGAATCTTGTGAGCCAGGAAAATCTCCACTGCTTCAGCGGTGGAAGGCATATTAGCGCCTTCTGCCACACAAATGCAGCCGTTTTTCATAAGAATTTCCGCATCGTCTTTGTTCAATTCGTTCTGAGTGGCGCAGGGCAATGCCACATCACATTTCTCGCCCCAGGGTGTCTTGCCTTCATAGTATTTAACGCCGTCAGCGCTGTATTTATCGGCATATTCTTTGATGCGGCCGCGCTTCACGTTTTTCAGTTCCAGCAGGTAGGTCCACTTCTCTCCTATGATACCGTGAGGGTCAACCACATAGCCGTTGGAGTCTGAAGCTGTAATAACAATGCCGCCCAATTGGTTGACCTTTTCAATGGCATATTGCGACACATTTCCGGAACCAGACACTACAACAGTTTTGCCCTTAAAGGATTGCTTGCGTGTCTTCAACATCTCTTCGGCAAAATAGACTGTACCGTATCCTGTAGCCTGAGGTCTGATCAGCGAACCGCCAAAGGATAGTCCCTTTCCGGTCAGAACACCACTGTGCTCATTTTTGATTTTCTTGTACATGCCATACATAAAACCAATTTCGCGTGCGCCCACGCCAATATCGCCGGCAGGAACGTCTGTGGTGGGTCCTATCATGCGAAACAGTTCCAGCATAAAGGAATGGCAGAAACGCATGACTTCAGCATCACTCTTACCTTTGGGGTCAAAGTCGCATCCGCCCTTACCGCCGCCCATGGGGATAGTGGTCAGGCTGTTTTTGAAAATCTGCTCAAATCCCAAAAACTTAAGAATGCCAAGATTGACGCTGGGGTGGAATCTCAGACCGCCTTTATAGGGTCCGATGGCATTGTTGAATTCAACTCTGAATCCGCGGTTGACCTGGACGTTTCCTTTGTCATCCATCCAGGGCACACGAAAAATCAGGGTGCGGTCAGGCTCGATGATTCTTTCCATTATGTTGGCTTTGACGTAGGCGGGATTGGCTTCATAAGCGTCCCAAATTGTTTCGACAACTTCTTTTACAGCTTGAATGAATTCCGGCTGTCCAGGATTTCTGGATTCGACTTTCTGCAGGAATTCAGCCATTTTCGGGTTGTTACTCATAACATTCCTCCTGTTATTTTTTGTGCTTGATTGTATATACGTATTTATAGTTCTTATGAATTGTGGGGCAGAGGACAGATGTAAAAGTTATCATCTAAATCTTTGCAATTCCTTTTTGGATTTGAAACACCATTTACAAGGTGCTGCCTTCCCGTCAATTGAAATTTTTACAAAGACAGTCATTCCTGCGCAGGCAGGAATCTATGCTGTTTTACTTATGAAAAACTCAAACAATCTTTTGCGATGCTCCAAATCCGTTATCCGTTCCGGATGCCACTGAATTGCCAGAACCATTTGTTCACCTTCCAGTTCCATTGCTTCGATGACTCCATCCCGGGCTGTGGCAACCACTTTAAAGCCTTTGCCAATAAAGTTTGAGTCTATGCCCTGATGGTGATTGGAGTTTACCACAATAGATTTTTCAGGAACTATCTGAGCCAGCCAACGGCTTTCCGTAAGCGCAATTTCATGATATTTCTCACCCATGTGGTTATCAACAGTGTCCAGATGCTGGATAAGTTTGCCGCCTGTGCAGATATTGAGCAACTGCATTCCGGCACAGATACCTAAAACTGGTTTCTCAGTTTTGAGAATAAGCTCCACCAGCATTGGGTCTGATGTTGCCCTTCTCTCATCCATGATATCGGCTTTGGGATGAGGTTCCTGAGCATACATAGAGGGCGGATAGTCCATCCCGCCTATAAAAATCAGACCATCTATCAGCTCAACGTATTGCTGCAGAGCGGTTGCATCCGTCAGGGTCGGAACCGGCAGCGGCAATCCGCCATAGTCATACACCGCATCTATGTATTTGTTTCTGATGTGGAACTGGTGATAGCTCCCCAGCTGCATATAGTTCATGCTAAGCCCTATCAAGGGTCTGTCCATTTTTTTTTCATCCTTTCTGATTTTTATCAACGCTTTTCGTCTTTCCTGTCGCAGGGAGTCCTCGTTGCCTCTGGCAATGAGGTTTCCTTATATGATATGCTGTTTTATCTTTCTACCGGGCTGGCACAAGACCAACCCCTACTTCTATAAGCAAAATAATGTGGTGACTATATTGTCAAACTCAATTTCAGATAAGCGCTGGCGGAATTGCGTCTGAAGTGTCCCATCCAGTCATCCTGAACGGAAGGTTCGTCCTGTAACTGCCTGGTTTTGTAACCTAAATAGAGGAACCAGTCCTTTTTGAATTCATAGCGGAAATTGCTGTAGAACGAGACATCCGCATGTGTACTACTGCGCTCATAGCTTGAAAGGTTGAGTCCATTGGTGATAGTCATTTTATTGGAGAAATTGTAAATCAGCTTGGCATTGGCAATCTGGTAACTGTTGTCAAGCAGCAGCGGCAGCGGACCTATGGGAGAATCAATATAATTGAGTTTGTCATAATCATATTCATAATGATATATAATCACGCTCCAGATAACGCTTTGACCCACTCTGCCGGAAGCATTGGCTCTCAGATAGTAATAGTCCTTGGTCTGATTCAGGCTGTAAATCAGAGATTTTCCTATGGACACAGCAAGGGCTGGATTAAAAGCCTGCCAGCGTGCCAGCATGGGATTAAAAGTCACATTCCAAGTATCATGCTCTTTACCCAGATATTCTTCCCGATTGATATAAAACGTCCACATAAGTGTATATTTGGGTAGAAAATTCATCAACAACATGCTGGATCCGCCTATGTATTTAAAAGGGCGGTTAGGTTCCAAACCGTTGTAATAAGCTCCGCCAAGTGATGCATACATACTTCTGAGGTATTTTTCCCTTGGTCTGAGACTCCAACTGGCACCTAAATCATAGCCTTCCAGACCCGTGTCATAAAGATAGCCCATATCCAGATTGACGTCTTTCTGAAGGTTTTGATAGGATGAATAGATATCCCAATTGCCGGGAGTGGCATTGAAATTTATAGTACTATACATTCCTTGTTGGTTGAATTCGCTATTGAGAGAATCTCCCTCTACGTACTTTGTGCTATAGAGATGGGAGGAACCGATAAAGAGGTCTTTGAGAAATTCATAGTTCCAGTATCCCCTTCCAAAATGATTGTAGTAGCCGTCATTCATTCTGCTGGCTCCGGAAAAGATTACACGGTGTTTGTCACCTTTATTGATTACAGAAGCCAGTTGGTAAAAGTCATCAGGGTTGATGATTTCTCCGTCTTCTGACATCTTTTTATCTTTAGCTGCCAGGTAACCGTAATTCCACTTGTTGTGATTGCCGGTGAATTTGACAGCCACTTGGGGCTGCACAATATTGCGGGTGTAAAACATCTGATCATCCACTCCGAAGGCATCGATATCCTCTATGAAGAAAAAGCGGTTTTCATAATAATAAGTGGGATATTTTTCATTGTAAATGTTGGAAGCATCATCCGGCGGGACGTCTGTGAAATCAGGATTTAGAGCTAACTTCAGTTTAGTTTTGGTACTGGGGTTAAAACTGATGTCGAGTCCTACGTTTTCCGGGTCAAAGGTGCCTGTTTTATTGACCAAATCATAGCTTTTCACGAAATAGGGACGGAACTTCCAGTCTTGCTTGCCCTTTATTTTGTGTGTCATTGTAATGTCTATCGCCTTGTCATAAAAGTCTTTGCTGTTACTTTCCTTATAATAGGGAACGGCATAGTACTCACGTTTTTTTTCATGATAGCGGGACAAAGTGAATCTCCATTTATAGGGTGGTTTAGCATTAAATCGCATGTCCTTAAAAGGAATTTTGAACACAACTGTCCACAGTGTATCATTTTGATTTGTTGTATAGGAATAAGAGCTGTTCCAGTCATAATAGCTGCCCTGATTAATGTCCTTTGTTCCTTCTGCTAAAGAACCGGAGGGCGTGGCAGAAAAGTGATAAGCGTATTTAGTTTGCACATTTGTTATTATATTTAAAAAGAGGTAATCGCCCTTGGTGTCCAAATCCCTTTGAGCAAAATTGCCCGGCATAAAAGTGCTGTCTATCACGCTTTCCACCTGGGCATAAAAGTTTTCCTCATCATGCCAGAGCCAGACTTGAGTGGGCAAAGTTTCCGCTTTTTTGTCATCCGGGTCGATTCTGACCAGGTTTGTGATTAAGTTTTCGTCAGTTTTAACGGGAACAGTTGAAAAAGGAATTTCCAGAGCATTGAGCAAACTGAAGCAGAAAGCCAGTGTCAGCAGGATTTGAACCAGTCTCATGATTTCTCCCTAAACTGTATTTCCTGAAAGTTATTTACAGCGACATTCATATAATATTTAACAGTCAAAATCTGTCAATCAAAATGTTTGACGGGGGCGGGTGGGCAAGTTAAACATTTAACCGCCAATTCTTTCTCCTGCTTCCGCCCCTACAACCCAAAGTATATCAAAAGTAAAACAAATGTATATCAAATGTATATCAAATGTATGTAAAGATACTTTTAATATACTTTAGATATACTTTTGGTATACTCTTGAAGCAGATTGGGAAAAGGGGGCGGAGAATGAAAAAAGCGGATGCAGATTCAGGTTGACAAAAGTGCGGACTTTCTGCTGTGTGAAAACAGATGTGGGGCTATAGCTCAGCTGGGAGAGCGTCTGGTTCGCAATCAGAAGGTCACGAGTTCGATCCTCGTTAGCTCCACCATAGTTTTATTCCATTGACAGGCAAAAAGATGACATTGCAGATGAGACAATCAATAATATCGTAATATTGTTAGTAGAAAACGATGGAATTCCGATAAACATCGCAGATGTGACATATCATAGCCTGGGGTTCACACCCCAGGCTATGTTCTGTCGCTCCTGCGGAGCTGATTAATTAATCTCTGAATTCAGTGAATCTATTCCGGCTAAAGACAGAGCTTTCTTATATATTGCCAAAGAGGTTTCAGACCGCGAAACGCTTTGCCAGGTTTCATCTTCCAGCTTTTTAAAGGAATCAGGCAAGATTACCGTCTCCTGTTGCGATTCAAGATTATAGACCGTGTAAAAACCGTTAACCTCTACTCCTGCATAGTATTTGTATTGAACATGGACTTGCGGGACTGACAGATAGTTGGCGTCCATTCTAATCAAATCCTGTTTAGCAAACCAGATGGAAGTGACAGGAGTTTTTAGCATGGACCACGGAGCTGTAACATTGCTATAGTCAGCCGCGGAGGTCAGCACGACAAATCCCTTTTTCCCAAATTCCTGACTGGTTTTAGCAGCCCAAGTGTAATCCAGATAAATTCTCATTGCCAGCAACAAAAGAGCTGCAAAGACTACAACCGCAAGCAAAACAAGCATAAACTTCTTCATAATACTTCCACCCTTACGCCAGAGACACTATCCCAAATCAGCGATCTGGCTGCGGATCAGCTCGACTTTGGTATTCACCTCTGCCAGCTTTTCACGCTCTTTATCAACGACTTCCGGTTTGGCGTTATTGATGAAGTTCTCGTTTGCCAGTTTGCGCTGAATGCTGCTAAGCTCGAGTTCCAGCTTCTCCAGTTGCTTGGAAAGGCGGGCTTTTTCCTGTGCCAGATCAATCAGACCGCTCAGGGGCAGGAAAATCTCGATGTTGCGAACCACGGCTGCCAGCGAGGCAGGCGGTTTAGCCAAGCCGGCTTCCGCTTTCAGGTCATTGACTTTAGCCAGTTTGCGGAAGTAACTTTCATAGCGGTTAAACAGTTTCTGCTGGCCGGTCTCAGCCAATCTGATGTGAACGCTTATCTCGGTGGCGGGCGGCAGATTGACCTGCTTACGCAGATTTCTGATGGCGACAATGCTTTCCTGCATGAACGCCATTTCGTCTGCCATAGCTTTATCTATCAACGTTTTATCGGATATTGGGAAGGCTGCAATCATTAAAGACTCAATTCCCTGGTCGCAGGATTGGAATCCTACGCTACTTTCCATCGGAAAATGGGTC
>JAWOHU010000145.1:0-4522 GCA_046485025.1 Cloacimonadaceae bacterium (SeqCode)
ATGTACTCGTAGCCCCGCGTGGTCAGGTACTCGACCGTGCGCGTCAGCAGCGCCATAATCGAATATGTAGCAGAGAATCGACAGGATTGACATTTCCAACCCAGCAAACAGAAGGTCTGGCGGTCATCCCCCCCCAACAGATTGCAATCTGTGTTACAACACATCCTCGACAGATGTATGCCTATTCTTTATAATCTAAAACATTACTCCGAACTATCAGCAAATCTCAATAGCCAGTCCTAAAAGGTCTGATAAATTACAAACAGTATCACTTGACTAAGACCATTTTCATAGTCGATACAGAGCCTCCGGTCTGCAATTTAACGATATAAATACCGCTGCTGACAGAGCGTCCGCTATTGTCATTACCAGACCAGACTAAGCAGGATCCCACGTCAGCTCCGGTGCCGCCTGCACCAGTCACCCAATTACATTCATACCCCTGAGCATATAAAAACAGTGTGCTAACCAGCAAAACTATGCTAACAACATACTTTTTCATTTGATCCCCCTTATGAAGCAAAAGTAAATTGTATTAAGTCCATAAAGTAATAAATAGCATAATGATAATGGTGTCAAAAAAAATCGTAATCATTTTGTAAATAGCAGTCAAAGATGCGAACAGCCTGATATAGTATGACTCCAGAGCTCGTGAGAATTAATCATAAAAACGAAATCGGGTTGGTCTAATAAATGGTATTTGAATGTTGCTCATTATTTCTCTTGACAGAATCTGTGCCAAGAGTTAAGTGATTAATTATTGAGATAAGATAGTAATGGAAAGAACATTTGCTGTTTTCATTACAACGCATTTTCTCATATAATCCAGCAAAAAGGAGTAGGTCCGATGAGAACATTGAGATTGGCATTTGTCCTTATGCTCATAATTGCAGGACTGGCAGTTTACACGGCAGTTGGGGCCCAGAATGTTAAAGAGCAGACTTCCGCCTCGAAGTTACGTGTCGGAACGTTCGATTCTCGTGCTGTTGCTATAGCTTATGCCCGTTCAGAAAACTTCATGCAATACATCAAAGGGCTGAAGGCTGAACTTGAAAAAGCCAAAGCTGAAAAAAACGAGAAACGTGTCAAAGAATTGGAGACTCTGGGGCCTGCGCTGCAGGAGACCCTGCACAAACAGGGCTTCAGCACCTGGCCGGTGGATGATATCCTGGCACAAATCAAAGACAGGATTCCGGATATTGCAAAGCAGGCCGGAGTGGATGTCATTGTGAGCAAGTGGGATATCGTCTTCCAGCAGTCAGGCATTGAATTCATTGATGTTACCGATCTCATGGTGATGCCGTTTAATCCCAGTGAGGAAACACTTAAGATAATCGAAGAACTCAAGAAAATGGAACCCGTTTCACTTGAAGAGCTTATGGAGCATGAATCTGATTGATGGCTGTTCTGACAGCTCTGTTTAGTGTAAAGTTAGATTAGTCCCCGAAACTGATGCCCAGACCTCTGGCAGTGCTGACCAGGTTGGAATTTACGTCGATGTAGTTATACTTGCTGATGGCTTCCAGAATCGGGACAGCTACAATATCAGGGTGGCGGTAGGAGACCATGTGTCCCCATTTCTGCTCCAGGACCAGTTCAAAAGCCTTGATGCCAAACTGCGATGCCAGGATGCGGTCAAAAGCATTGGGACGTCCGCCTCTCTGCAGATGTCCTAAAATGGTTTCACGAATCTCGACAGGGCAGCCGGCAGCTTTGAGCTGAGCGGAAAGATGAAGTCCGGCGCCGCCAAGCTGGATGGGCATTCCGCCCGGATTGTCACACTCAATATAGGTCATTTCTCCATCCACAGGTTTGGCTCCCTCAGCAATCACAATGATGGCAAAGCCTTTGCCGGCATCGATTCTGCGGTTGATGGCTTCCATCACGCTACTGACTTTATAGGGAATTTCCGGAATCAGGCAAACCTCTGAACCGCCCGCTATGGCTGCATGCAGAGCAATCCAGCCGGCGTAACGTCCCATCACTTCGAGAATCAGGACCCTGTGATGGCTGGCAGCAGTGGTCACCAGCTTGTCCACGGCATCGGTGGCACAGTCAACCGCGGTCTGAAAACCGAAGGTGAAATCGGTGGCGGATAAATCGTTATCTATGGTCTTGGGTACTCCGATAATGGGGCAGCCCTTCTCAAACAGCTTCTGGGAAATGGTCTGAGAGCCTTCTCCGCCAATATTGATGACAGCTTCAATATTCTGATTACGCAGCCTTTGCAAAAGGTCGTCAGAGCGGTCCACAACCCCGGTGCTGCCGTCGGGATTCTTAACAGGCCAAGTGAAAGGTCCGCCGGAATTGGTGGTGCCGATGATGGTGCCGCCTTTGACATGGATGCCGGCAACCTTTTGCAGAGTAAGTTCAACCAGATGCATGGGCTCCATCATTATGCCGTTAAAGGCATCAAGGCTGCCTATGACCTCCCAATCGCTTTCCTGATGAGCTCTCTTGACTATGGCACGAATGACTGCATTGAGTCCGGGGCAGTCGCCTCCCCCTGTGGATATTAAAAGTCTTTTTCTCATCAATAACTCTCTTTTTTAATAAACCTGCTGCCAGCAGATCTGTAATTCTGCCTTCAGGCAGGTATCTTTTACAGGATGGCGCAGTAATCATAAGAACCTACCTGCGTAAACGCAGAACTACGCATTTTTATTAATTAAAATATCCTGCCAGATAAGTCAAGTAATATGTTCTGCCAACATGGCACTGAATTGCTCGTTCAGAAAAAATCTGCACAGAGCCAGACCGTTAAGATTAAGCTGCGCAGTGCTCTGCCGACTCAACCAGACCAGATGTGATGAGGCTTGCGAACATCCGGCATCTCTCAAATATGCACTGACAGAAACGAGTTCCGGAAAGTTGGCTCCCACCTTTTTGTGCAGAAAGGAAGCGTCCTGCAGCTTGCCCGTCAGCAATAAAAAAGAATCCGCATAGAGGGACAAAGGCAGGCTGCTGAACCTGCGGCGCAGTTTGGCAGGATCATATCTTGCTGACAAGTGATGTAAAGTTTCTGTAATTCTCTGACGCAGATTTGGTTTCACCTGATGCCGAAAACCCTTACGGGAAGTGGGAATCTCTTTCAGCACAGCCAGCTTACCCGTGAAAATATGCTCTTTCAGATAGTTGTAATAGGCTTTCTGGTGCAGCTTTTCAGATAGTTTCAGGTTGGCAAAAAAGTCCATCAGACGTCTGTCATAGAACGGCAGATAGAATCTGTAACCGGCTGCTTTGTAAAAGGATAGGGTGTTGACCACGTATTTTCTCTGTTTATGCAGCAGATGCCATTCTTCCGTGGTGGAGACATAGCTGCCTTTGTTCTTGTTCAGAAGCCGGTTCAGGTCTGTTTTAAGGTTTGCTCTCAGGGTGTTTTTAAATGTCCTTCCGGAGAGCGGAGTGAGATCGAAATATTTCTCAAACAGGTAGTTTGTAATCCCGTCCAGAGAGCTAAGTTTCAGCACTTTGTCATTCAGCAGACTGCCAGCCAGACCATCGCCACAAAAGCCTTTGCAGATGATGTCTGTGGCAGGATTGAGCAGGCGTGAGGAAATCAAATCTGTCTCATTAGGCAGACTGCGTCCCAAGGTGCAATTTCTTATGATGAACCGGATGTCTTCAGGTGTAAAGTATTGCCGGCAAAGGGTTTCGTCAAAGCGGTGGTCGTTGTGTCTGAACTGGAAGAAAGCTGCCAGCTTGGCGGCAAGACTTCTGTCAAAATTGCTCTCAGAGCCGAAGGAGAAGGTCTGAAAGGCGGTTTCCTTCCTGAGCAGCAGTCCCAGCAGGAAGCGTGAATCGATGCCGCCGCTCAGACTGAGGGTGTATTGTCCCTGCTCAGTATCCGGAAACAGGCTCTGCACAAGGCTTTCCAACTCGGCAGGGTCAAAATCACTTTCATCAGAAGAGTAGTAGTGATACCAGGTTTTGCTGTCCAGTTTACCGGTTGAGCAGTCAAAGCTGTAAAGCGTGCCGGGAGCGCATTCCACGACATCCTGAAAGACGGTTTCCGCTCCGATTGTGTAGCCGGCGCTGAGGACAGCACACAGCGCGGCGTCATTCAGTTTGCTGCCGTGTGGAAAAGTCATCGGATCATCAAACAGTTCCAGCGTTCCATTAGTCAGCTTGTAAAACAATGCCTGCCCTCCGAAGTGGTCTATTGTGAAGTGCAAGACATTGTCCTGATAGTAGATGAGCTGAAAGCTGCCATTGATTTCAGACAGCAGTTTATCCAGTGATGACTCTGCCAAAATGTCTTGGAGTATGGCTTCCGCCTGCCCGTCAAACAGCAACATTCCGTTATGCCGCATGTAGCCTCTGAACATCAGGTTTGACTTTTCCGGATGCAGATCCGCAGAGTTTAAGCTGACTTTAAAATTCATTATCTTCCTATCATTTATATACTACGTTTCTTTTCTCTGACGTGACAGATTTGGCAAGGGATTTTTTTTGTAGGGCAGGATTCTATTCCTGCATTGTTTCTTGGAAACAGCTTGGGAAAGCTGCTCTACTTGCAGAC
>JAWOHU010000162.1:0-2908 GCA_046485025.1 Cloacimonadaceae bacterium (SeqCode)
AGGTGTTGCTTATATTAGTGGTGAATTTGAAGACTTTGACAGACATCCTGAAGGCTTTGCTGATGCATCCAAGTTATGGGTCAGTCTGATTATCTCACCCGGAACCGGTTTAATCATCGGTGGCGAAATCTATGGTGGAAAATCCTCCGGAGAACTGATAAATGTCATCGGATTAGCCATTCAAAAAGGCGTAACTGTCTATGAGCTAATCTCTTATCAGATAGGCACCCATCCCCTGCTAACTACAGCACCCACCAAATACGTTCTGATTAAAGCCGCTGAGGCTGCCATCAGTCAAATGAAACAACGTTAAACTCGTAATAAAAAAAGACAGGAGATAAAATGAAAATAGCCATTCCATTAGCACAAGGTGAGTTAAGCTCGCATTTCGGACACTGTGAAACTTTTGCAATTTACACAATTGAAAATAATCAGATTGTCAAAGAAGAAATGGTTGCCCCGCCGGTGCACGAACCTGGCTCGCATCCCAGATTTTTAAGCGAATTGGGCTGCAGTGTCGTCATCGCAGGCGGCATGGGCGTGAAAGCTCAGGATTTGTTTTGCCAGAACGGAATAAATGTTGTGATCGGAGTCCCCTCCCTGCCTCTGAAAGAACTGGTAAATACATATTTACAGGGTAATCTGAAGAACGGCGACAACCGCTGCGACCACTGATGAGAATAGCCATCGCCAGCGGCAAAGGCGGCACCGGAAAAACCACTCTGGCTGTCAATCTTGCCTTGCGTTCTGCTGAAACACACAATGTGGTTCTGGCTGACCTGGATGTGGAAGAGCCCAACAGCGCTATCTTTGTCAAAGGCAAGCTTGTGTCGGAACAGCAGATGTTCAGGGCGGTTCCGCATTGGGATAAGCAGAAATGCACCCTGTGCGGCAAATGCACTGAGGTCTGTCATTATCATGCAGTCCTGAAACTCGGCAACGAAATCCTGGTGCTGCCGGAGCTTTGTCACTCCTGTTATGCCTGCAGTGAACTCTGCCCTGTCAACGCTCTGCCGATGCAAGATGTGCCCTTGGGATTTTTACGTCACTTCGAATCCGACAGATTGCACTTTATAGAAAGCAAACTCGATATCGGAGTGGAGATGGCTTCGCCTCTGATACATCAGACTCTGGATTATCTGGATAAAAAACACCCTGAAGCAGATTACCAGTTTCTGGATTGTCCTCCCGGCACTTCCTGCTCCGTGATAACTGCAACCAAAGACGCTGATTTTGTGATGCTGGTGACAGAGCCCACGCCCTTCGGACTTTATGACCTCAGCCTGGCTGTGGAAACAATGCAGCACTTGGGCAAGCCGATGGCTGTGGTCGTAAACCGTTACGGAATAGGCAATGAGGATGTCTTCCAATATTGCGAGTCACAGAACATTCCGGTCTGGGCCAAGCTGCCGAATCAGAGAGCCATAGCAGAGCTATATTCCAGCGGAGAAGTGATTTATAACAAAATCCCGGAATTCAAAAAAGGCATGGACGCCATCTTATCTGAACTGGACAAACTGGCGGAGTCAAGATGAAAGAAATCGTCATCATCTCAGGCAAAGGCGGAACGGGCAAGACCTCTGTGGCAGCGGCTCTGGCTTTTGTTGCGGAAAAAGTTGTAATGGCAGACTGCGATGTGGACGCTGCCGACCTGCACCTGATTCTGAAACCCTCAGTCCTCAGTCAGGAAGACTTCTACAGCGGTGTCAAAGCACATATAGACACTTCAACATGCATATCCTGCGGGCAGTGTGAACAGGTTTGCCGGTTCAAGGCAATCGACCATGCAGAAGGATTTTACACAGTGAATGAGCTTGACTGCGAAGGTTGCGGATACTGCTATCATATCTGCCCTGTGCAGGCAATCAGTCTGCCGCAGCAGAAAGTGGGACAGTGTTTCATTTCACAAACCCGGATAGACTGCAAGCTCGTTCATGCCAAACTCGGCATCGGAGCGGATAATTCAGGCAAGCTGGTGGCTCTCGTCAAAAAGGAAGCCAAACAAACTGCAAAGCAGGAAAAGCGGGATTTCATACTGGTGGACGGCTCTCCGGGCATTGGGTGTCCCGTGATTTCTTCACTGTCCGGAGCTGATTTTGCCCTGCTGGTTACAGAGCCGACGCTGTCAGGCCTGTCAGACCTGCAGAGAGTCTGGCAGCTTGCTAAAAAGTTCAATATTCCCTGCGGCTGCATTATCAACAAGGCTGACATCAATCCCGGCATCGCTTTACAGACGGAGAACTTTCTCCAAACAGAGAACATAACACATATAGATAATCTGCCCTATGATGAAGATTTTCATCAGGCAATCACATTGGGACAAAGTCTTGTTGAATACAACCAAGACAAATGGAGTCCCCGTTTTAATAAAATCTGGCAACAAATCACCAAGGAGATACAATGAAAATAGCTTTTACCAGCAAAGGCGAGACCTGGGACGCTGAGATTGATCCGCGTTTCGGCAGAACCGAATTTATCCTTATTTATGACGAAGAAAGTCAGCAGCTTAGCGTGCATGACAACAGAAACATCATCAATGTCGCTCACGGCGCAGGTCCTATGACTTCACAAATGATTTATGACCTGGCTCCCGATGTCCTGATTACAGGCAACGGACCCGGAGGCAATGCCCACAACATTTTAAGCCGTATGCAGTTAAAGATATATGTCGGCGCGGGTGGTCTGACCATTCGTCAGGCTTATGACAAATACAAAAACAATCAATTATCTACAGGAGGTTAAGATGCCGTATCATGACGGAACAGGTCCTTCTGGAAATGGACGACCCGGAAGAGGTTTGGGACCATGCGGAAGGTCTGGAACTAACGGAAATATCAGTAACAACCTGGTAAACAACATCATTGGAATTATCTACGAAGTAGTAAAATCTTTACTTGCAAAAAAATCA
>JAWOHU010000226.1:0-2873 GCA_046485025.1 Cloacimonadaceae bacterium (SeqCode)
GGAACAAAGGAAATTACAGACTTTTATGAATGCAGACCTGAAAGACAAGGTGGTTTTGGTCAGGGTTGATCACAATGTGGTAAAAAAGGGCAAAATCAAGGATACTATGCGGATCGACGCCACCATCCCGACCATCCTGCATATTTACAGAAAAGGCGGAAAGCCGATCCTGATGAGCCACGTGGGCAGACCTTATGACAAAAAGACCGGAACTTACAAGATTTCCGAAGATGAATCAGTCCAGCCCATCGTGGAATACCTGCAGCGCAAGCTGGCGCTCACTATTGAAGTGCCCAAGGTCCGTCCCACCCAGAGCGACGGCATCACGGAACTGAATGAGATCATGCCCTCGGTCGCCAGACTGAAGAAAGGCGAAGTCCAGATGCTGTATCTGCCCAATACGCGCTGGTTCAACGGCGAAGAGACCAAAAACGAGGCATCCGAAACCTTGGCGCTGGAGCTATCCAAGCTGGCGGACATCTTTATCAATGACGCTTTCGGCTCCTGGCAGCCGCACGTCAGCACCTTTAGCATCACGCAATACCTGCCTTCCTATGCGGGACTGCTGATGGAAAAGGAAGTGGCGCACCTGGAGCAGATTTTCAGTCCGCAGCGTCCGCTTGTTTCAGTAGTGGCAGGCTCCAAGTTCGATACTAAAATCGGTCCCCTCACCTCGCTCATCAAAATGAGTGACAAACTGGTGCTGGGAGGAGTTTTATACAATGCCTACCTGGCTGCCAAATACGGTTTTGAAATCAATGGACTGAGTCAGGAAGACGTCGAAGCGGCGCGCAAATTCATCACTGACGCGGGTAAAGACATTGAAAAAGTGGTGGAACTGCCTTATATTGTGGAATCCGATTCCTTTGAAACAGTCTCGGAAAGCAGTTTCAGGACGCATAAACTCAGTGATATGCAACCCGGAACCAAGCTGAATTTCATCCTTGACGCAGCTGTGGAATCCTTCCAAGATGATGTCATAAAGGGCGTATTTAACGGCGCCGGGACCATCTTTGTCAACGCCGTGATGGGATACACCACTCTCTTCAAAGACGGCACCAAAGCATTGTATGCACTGATAAACGTCAATAAAACAGCCCAAAAACTCTTCGGCGGCGGTGACACCATTCAAGAATTCAAAGACCTGCTGCCAGGCATCTGGATGCAGGCCTCCAACGATCCCAACTACTATTTCTTCACCGGCGGAGGAGCAATTCTGGATGCTATCGAACAGGGCAGCCCTTATGCTATGAAAACCGTGCAGGCTCTGCTGGTGAAGTAAATATCCAACTGTAGATACAAGCGTCCCCGCTTGTATTGTTCAGGCGGGACGCCTGTACCTACATTGTCATTCCTGCGCAAGCAGGTTTATATAATGTAGTGTAGCTTTCCAAAGCTACATAATACGAAATCTACTGTTGACGCAGGATTGGAATCCTACGCTACTTTCAATTGTCATTCCTGCGGAAGCAGGAATCTTATTAATACAAAAAAGGGTAAGCACTCAGCTTACCCTTTTATTTATAAAACTAATTATCTCAGTGCCTTACGGCATAATATCATAGACCAGCAGTCCCAAATCCCGGCTGGCTACCAAAACCCTGTCATTATGGAACTTCACGTTGTTGGTATAGCCGCAGGAGGTGATGTTGTCCTTCAGAACAGGATTTGCTGGACTGGTGATGTCAAACAGATAGACTCCTCCGCCTCCGGAACTGACCACTGCGTAATTGTTCCTGACATCGATGTTGGTGGCATAGCCCGTGGTGTCATAGCCACCCACTCTGACAGGTGCAGCGGGATTGGAGACATCCACAATCTGCAGTCCTTCATGACGGCAGGCAAGATAGGCATAATTGCCCACTACTATTACTTTCTGGGCATAACCCGGCACGTCAACTTGACCTACCGGATTGCCTGTGGCACGGTTGTAAATCACTAATCCCAACTGGTCTGCTGCCACATAGATGTAATCATTTGTCATCACAGCGCCCAGCGGATTGATGGGATAGGAAGTTGCTGCTGCGTCTATGGTTACGGGAGAAAAAATGGGTGGCAGTCCGGGAATAATTTCGCTGCTGTAACCATATTTGATATACTGTCCGGTGACAAAGATGCCTTCATAAACATAGCTGCTGCCTTCCTGCGGAGCAAAGAATTTCATATCACGAATGTCGCTGGTGCCTCCTGTAATAACGTCTGCAAGCACCAGAGAATCAGGATTCGAGGTATTGATGACGACAATGTTGTCCGAACCGAACGTCTCGCTCAGAAAGAGCAGATTGAGTGAATTTATATGTGATGCCCGGCGGATTCTTCTCAGTTGCATGGTCATTGTATCGCCGGTGGAGATACTGGTCAGCCAGGTTTTGTTGTAATTGGTTAAATTGATAACAGAGATACCGGCTTGGTCTTCAGCCACATAAACTCTCTCGTCATCGGTGTCCAGATCGACCGGATTGCCGACTGTCGGAATCGCGGCATCCAGCTGCAGAATGTGTTGTTCAGTCCATTCCGAGCTCTTCTGGGCGCAACCGAATAGGGCTATCACTATTATTATCAAGACAATTAAACGTTTCAGCATGTCTTTTCCTCCTGCTTAAGTGCAAGCATTTTCAACTCTCGATTTTTATCAAGTGCAATTATCATTCCCGGGCAACTTTTTTTGTTTGACATTTTGGCAGATGTTTTCTTTTGGTTATGAGAGATTTATTATGAATGAAAAAGAGGGGAAATAATCATGCGCAAGATTGACTTGAGCACCGAGCTTGACAACGTCACAGGATTCATCCGCAGCTATGTGTGCGGCAACGGTTTTGAGAATGTCATTCTCGGCCTTTCCGGAGGAATTGATTCCTCTCTGTCAGCCGCTT
>JAWOHU010000026.1:0-8028 GCA_046485025.1 Cloacimonadaceae bacterium (SeqCode)
GTCAAGGAGATCGACGACATCATCACCGGACCCGAAGTCCTGCGCCGCTGGCGCGAGGAAGTCGGCACCATCCCGGGCGTCAAGACGCTGGGCTTCGAGGGCGCCACCGGGCCGGGCGGCGTATTTTTACTTTCACAGCCTTGCATGAGACCAGCAATGATGTCTATGCGGCACGAACTTTCAAAATCAGAGTCCAGAACATCCAGTCTGTCTTTCTGACCTATCCCGGCAGACCGGTTGGACAGACTCCTCCCGAAGTTAATATCAGTCCTGTTACATTCATGTGGAACTCTGTGAATACCAGCGTCAATAAATTCAGGCTAACTATCAAAGAATTTGTTCCTTCCAATCCACCCACTGCCAATTCCGTGGAAACAGGCGGACGCAGAGTTTTTAGTGATGATATCAACGATAACATGTTTTCAGGCTTCCTGCCTTTTAAAGACAAGCATTATTATGCCTGGCAGATAAACATCGGACTGTATGATGAGAACATTCCCAGCATCACTCAGAGCAAGCATGATGAGCAATTCTCCGACCGCCTGAAAAGTGACTGGCATGTCTTCCAATATACATCTGACAGAGATGAGTCTGGAAGCACTTATCAGCAGTTGATGGCAATCCTCAATATGCTCAAGAATGAAGATATTCAGAATCAGTTTGCCAAAGGATTTGAAGTTACCGGAGCCATTATCTATGAAGGTCAGGTTTATACAGGAAAAGATGCTGTTGATTTGGCAAAAACCCTGATTGGCAAAGAAATTGAAGTAGAGATCAAGGACAATTAGGAGGCAATCATGAAAAAGCTCATTATAACAGCACTCATTCTGATTACATTCAGCCTGCTGCTGGCAGCGGAACCGGTTGCCTTGTTTATGAAATCCAAAGGCAAGATTGAAATCATCAGGGATAAAAGGCCCATCAAATTCAAAAACGGTGAATTGCTCTATGATAAAGACGAAATCAGAACCGGCGGGGAATCCTATGCTGCTCTGAAATATACAGACGGAGGAGCCACATTAAAAGTCTTTCCCAATTCCGTGATTATCGTTTCTGCAGTTCAAAATGACAAGCAGCTTGATAAAAACACCACAGTCAGGTCAGGAAGCCTCTATTCTAAAATCTATAACAAGATTAAAGGCACCTTCAGAGTTGAAACTCCGACCACGGTCGCATCTGTCAAAGGCACAGGTTTTGTAACCAGGCTGGATACTGAAGGCAACACATATATCATCGTTTTGGAAGGCGAGGTTCTGGTGGAAAATAAGGACAGCGGAAAAAGCAGTGTGGTTGCCAAAGGTTCGACCGGCACCTCATATTTCGATGGAGAAGTCAGGACTGAACCTTCTCAGGAAGGCGAGATTTCCGAAGCTGAAATGAAAGAAATCGAATCTGTCAGTCTGGAAACTCAAAAAAGTATGAAAGTCCAGATTACAGACAAAGACGGCAACATCAAATACATAGATATCGCTTATTAACAAATGTATGATGGTGTTACCAGGGGGTGTTTCCATATGAAAACAGTTGTATTGTTTCTGATCATGGTTGCAGTGTCGGTTTCTTATGCAGTGGTGGTGAATCATATACCGCCTGCCGGTTTTGATGCTCAGAAAGACACTGAACTCAGGATAGAGATTATTCAGGGAGTGCAGGACATTGCAGAAGCAGCAATAATGTACAGAACTCAGGGTGGAACTGTGTTTGACCAGATCCTGATGGAGAAAGATGCGATCCAGGATTTGTGGTTCAAGGGGTTTCTCCCGGTGCCGGCTATTCCTGAATTGGGATTTGAATATTACTTCAAAATTACCACTAAAGCAAATGCAATCGAGACTCTGCCTCTGATAGAACCTGAAAAAAATCCCTTCTTGCTACAGCCAATTGCAAAAGAGGGAGTCCAGACAGAGGACTTTATCCTGCTGAGTGACGAGCCGGTTGTTTTTGCCAAAGATGGTTATATTATTGCTGTTTCCTGGTTTGCTCTGGAAGACGTAATTGACCTCGAAACCGTTAAACTCTATGTAAATGGCAAGAATGTAACTGCCCGCACTCATGTTACCAGAAACATGCTGCTTTATAAAAATACCAATCCCAAGACAGGTGTTACCACAGCGTTTGTTTCAGCTATCACAAATGATGGCGAAGTAATTCATTCCAAAACCTGGACTACTGTGGTCAAGCCCAGCGGTACCATATCAAATCTTCCCATGAACCTGCGCGGTAGTTTCAATGCAGGCACCAACATCCTGTCAACCTCTCAGGATAATTCTGCCAACACTTTCGGCAATGACAGAGATGACGGTTGGGCAAGCCTTGATATGTATGCAGACTATGACAAGCTGAGACTCCAGTCCTATACGTATCTTTCCACTCTTCAGAGGGAAGATGTGCAGCACGTAAACAGGTTCAGACTGGGTGTTTTATTGCCTTTCTGGGACACCTTTATTGGTGATTATTCTCCCTCGATGAGCAGTCTGACGATGAATAATAAAAATCTTAGAGGTATCTATACAAAACTGCATGGCAAGCATTTCGGAGTTTCTATTGCGCATGGCGAAATGGTCAGAAGCATAGTGGGCTCAGAGACGATTACCAACATTGCAAGGGATACATTATTCATTCCCGGAGTCTTCAAACAGGAGGCATTTGCTGCCAGAATCGAGATGGGCAACCAAGATGGCTTCATGATGGGTCTTACCACTACCAGAAACCGCGATGTGATTTCATCCCTCGATTATGATTATATCTTTCAAAAGACAGAAGCAGACACCACGCAGCGCGTTTTTCCCCAGGATAATCTTGTCATCAGTATGGACACGCGCATAGCGATTCCCAAAATCAAATTTGTGCTGGGACTGGAAGGAGCTGCCAGTCTCTATAACACCAACACTTATTATGGAGCGTTCAGCTCTGATGACTTGGCTGAATATCTTGATTTAGATGAGGGTGAAACAGCGCCTGTGAATCCTGCCGACTTTCAGGACATCTTTATCATCAATACCAATATGCAGCCCTTGCCGATGTCCAAAAACTTTTCCGAATTCGCTCCTTTCCTTGCCTGGCAGGCTTACTTGCGTAATTTTTACAAGAGCAATCTGCTCAACATCAGCATTTCTCAGGTGGGGGCATCGTTCAAAAGCTTAAGCACAAACTATATGCAGAACGATGCCCGGCAGTTTCTGATTTCAGACCAGTTTACCTATCAGCAGTATCTCTTTGTGGGAGGCGGTTTTTCTCAGATAGAGGATAATCTCTCCCAAACCAAACTCGACACGCACACGAATACCAATTTCTTCATGCACGGTATGTTGCGGTTGCCAAATCAACCATATCTGATGCTGGCTTTCAACAATAACACAGGTGAAAATGAACTGAATAACGAGATTGATCCTGGTGACTCGGGAATGATGTTTATTCCTTATCAGCGCAGTTCCAACATGTTTTCTGTGAGCGTCGGCTACGACCTTGATAAGGTTCCTGTAGCGCTCACCAATATTGAACTGGGCTGGCGCAAGGGTGTCAATAATGAGAAGAGACAGGATTCTGCCAAAGCAATGACTAAGTTCTATGAATATGACACCAACAATCTCTCTTTGAGCCTCACCAGCAGGTTTATTGAACTGCCTCTCAAAACTCAGTTTGCCATCTCAAACAACGCCCAGGATTTCTATCATATTCTGCCAGACAGCGTCAACACAGGCACGAACAGCAATTTCAACTTCCTGATGAGAGGGGATTACACTCTACCTTACTACAGGTTAGTTCCCTGGCTTGAGTACAAGCTGACTTCATTGAGCGGTGACCAGGACAAGCAATCCATCAATTGGATTTCGTTAGGTCTTGATGCCAGACCCTTTGATAATACTAATGTTTCTACCTGTTTAGGCTGGCAGATTTACAGCAATAAAGACAGGCAGGATGCTGATTACAAAACAACAACCTGGCATCTGAATCTGACCCAAAGGTTTTAAGTATTGATGTTATGAAAGGAAGATATGCAGTGACTTACTCTGTGTGTCGTCTTTTTTCATTTTCAGGGAGGACAGAAAAATGAAGACTCTGCGTCGTTTGATGATTCCTCTTGCCATATTTATTTTGGTCAGGATTCTTTTTCAATTTAACTTTTTCAGTAATCTGGAGCACAGGGCACAGGATTCCCTGTTCAGAATCAGGGGTGCTATTCCTGTTTCAGACAGCCTTGTCATTGTTGCCATTGATGATGTCACTTTTCAGGATTTACAACTGTCCTGGCCCTTTCCGCGCGAATTGCATGCCAGGCTGATAGACAATCTGGTTCAGGCGGGGGCTAAACAGATTATCTTTGATATTGAATTTACAGAATACTCCAATCCCTGGTCTGATGCAGTTTTAGCTGTTTCTGCAGCTAATGCCGGCAATGTCATTATGGCAGGGAAGTATTTTGAATATGCTGATAACCCTGACCACAAGCAGATTCAAAAACCAATCCAGCCGATTCTGGCAGAGCAGATAAACTGGGGAATTGTCAATATGCCTAAAGACCTGGATGGCTTTGTGCGTGAATACAGGCTGTTTGAGGAGATGGGCGACGAGAAGTATTATGCCATTGGCATCGCTGCTCTTGCCAACAGCAGAATGTATCAACCAGACTGGCAGCAGGGCATCTCGTATTCCGGAAAAACCATGCAGGTAGCCAACTTCAGAATTCCCGTTATCAATGAAAAAAACACCCGGCTTAATTATTTCGGACCTGCCAACACCTTTCCTCACTTCTCTTTTTCCAATGTCCTGGACGACTCGACCATGCTGATGGCAGGAATTGATTTAGACCAGTATTACGAACTGCTGGAACGGGAAGTTTTTAAGGATAAGATTGTCCTTATCGGCGCTACTATAAGCGAATTGCACGACGAATTCCACACTCCTTTCAGTTCCAGAATGACTGCGGGCGTCGAAATCCACGCCAATTTCCTAGAGATGGTCAGCAGCGGCAGGTATCTCTATAATGTGAATTTCTGGCTATTTTGTCTGGTGGAATTATTGATAGCCATAATTATGTATTTTTTACTTTCCTGGCTGAAACCGAACTTATCTTTGCTGATTGTTATCATCTTGATTGCTGTAATTCTGGTTTCCTCTTATGTTCTTTTTAGTCGCTTTGGCATGTTGATTCCAATTGTGGAAAGGGTCATCCTTTTAGGCTTGTTATATATGGCAGCATTGCTGGTGCATTACATTCGCTCGCAGAAAGAAAAGAAATTCATTAAAAACGCCTTTCAACAATATCTGGCGCCGGAACTGGTCAACGAACTGCTCAAAAACCCCAAGAATCTGAAGTACGGTGGCACACAACAAGAAATCACTGTGCTCTTTTCTGACATCCGTTCTTTCACGACTTATGCTGAAAAACATCAGCCGGAAGAGACAGTGCAAATCCTCAAGGAATACCTGACTGCGATGGTTGACACCATCAAAAACAATGGCGGTATCGTGGATAAATTCGTCGGGGATGAAATTATGGCGCTTTACGGCACGCCCATACCTCACGCAGAACATGCTCTGCAAGCCTGCAGAACCGCGCTGGATATGAGACAAGTGCTGGTCCGGATGCAGCAAAAATGGAGGGCTGAAGGTCGCGAGGATTTTGAAATCGGCATCGGCATCAACACCGGCTCTGCAGTAGTTGGAAACCTTGGCTCTGAACAAATCTTTGACTACACTGCCATTGGCGATACCATCAATCTGGGAGCACGGCTGGAAGGTCTGAACAAAGAATACGAAGCTGCCAAAAAGATTATCATCAACGAATCCACCTACAATCAGGTAAAAGATAGAGTGGAAGCCCGCTTCCTGGCTGAAGTGAAAGTCAAAGGCAAAGACATCCCAGTCAGGATTTATGAGTTACTCGGCCTGAAATAAAGCACATTTTGTGAAGGTATTATAAAAGAGTCCGTCAGGACGACACTATGTAACCCGGCACGTAAGTGCCGTGTATCAGCCATATGTTACATACAGTCCGTCAGGACGGCACAGACACATTCAGCATAACATCCACGCGGCATCCTCGCGGGCTCAGCCCGGGTGGACCCCGCGTGGATCCCGCGTGGATTCTATGGCTGATGTACTTATCTGATTGATATGATTATGGATTGGAGTGTCTGGAGAGGGTCTTACTTTTTCTTCTTTAGCTGCTCTGCTTTCAAATTTTTCCACCATTCCAGTCTTTTGGCAATCTCTTTTTCAAAACCGTATTCTCCCGGCTTGTAATACACCTTTTCAGGCATAGAGTCGGGAAAACACTTTTGGTAGAAATACTTGTGCTCGTGCTCATGGTCATACTGATAATCCCTGCCATAGTTCAGGTCTTTCATCAGTTTGGTGGGCGCATTGCGGATGTGCAAAGGCACTCCCAGATGTGAAGTGGTGCGTGCATCCTCGGAAGCTTTGCTGTAAGCCTCATACAGCGCATTGCTCTTGGGCGCGGTAGCCAGATAAACCACAAGCTGAGCCAGGGCATTACTGCATTCAGGCATACCCATAAAATGCACCGCTTCCCGCGCTGCCATGGCCTGAACCAGCGCCTGCGGGTCTGCCAGACCTATGTCCTCACTGGCAAAACGCATCAGTCTGCGCACTATGTAAAGCGGGTCTTCACCAGCTTCCAGCATACGTGCCAGCCAATACAATCCTGCTTGCGGGTCGCTGCCACGGAGCGATTTGTGCAGAGCGGAAATAACATTGTAATGCTCTTCCTTGTTCTTGTCATAGAACATCGTTTTCTTTGTGTAAACCTTGGCCAGAGCCTTTATCTCGATATGCGGATTGTCTTTTAGATAAGGCGCTAAAAGTTCCAGATCATTCAGAGCGCGGCGTGCGTCACCACCACTCTGAACTGCCATCCAATTGACAATTTCGCCGTCAGATTCCAGCCCGAGTTCAGCAAACCCTTTGCTGATAATGTCCAGCAGGTCTTCTGCAGAAAGCATTTCCAGCACAAAAACATGACAGCGTGAGAGCAGCGCAGAAATCACTTCAAATGATGGATTCTCTGTCGTTGCACCAATCAGAATGATGGCACCCGATTCCACATAAGGCAGGAAGGCATCCTGCTGAGATTTATTAAAACGGTGGATTTCATCAATAAATAGAATCGTGGGCTGGTTCTTGGCTCTGTGACGGTATTCCGCTTCTTTCATCACGCTTTTGACGTCATTGATGCTGCTCAGCACCGCACTGAAATGCACAAAGGGCATATGCGAGGTCTGCTCAATGATTTTGGCAATGGTGGTTTTTCCAGTGCCGGGCGGACCCCACAAAATAAAACTGTGATAGTCGTTGTGCTGTATCATATGACGCAGCAGAGAGCCTTCTGCCAAAAGCTTCTGCTGACCTTTCAGTTCGTCCAGGGAATGGGGACGGAGCTTTTCTGCAAGAGGAACCTTGGTCAGAGGTTCTGTCTTCTCGTTGTCAAAAATATTGCTTTGGTCTTTTCGCATTTCTTTGCCTTACATTGCTTGTAGTTCCGCCTTCAGGCGGTTTTATTATCAAGCTCAAGATACCCGCCTGCGCGGGAATGACTACTATTATGTTATCATAAACTCTTCAAATAATCAAGATATAATTTGACTGCTGCCTTGCCGATGGGTGCAAAACTGTGCACTTCTATGAAGTCCTGCAGCTCTTCCAGCGGAACAAACACAAACTCTGTATGCTCATCTTTGTCAGGTGCGTTAAGCAGTTTAGCAGCAAGCTGTTGCTCATTCAAGTTGAGATGAAAGTAGCACAAAAACTCCGGCTTCTGCATAATCAGATTTTCTGCCAAACCCATGCACAGAGCTTGTCTGATGTCCTGCTCAGCAATATTAAGCTCTTCTGCCAGCTCTTGTTTCATAAAGTCGATGGGGTTCAGTGCCTGGTCCAGAGTGCCGCCCGGGACGTGCCACACCGCACTGGTTTCTGCCAGACGTTCATTCCGAAGCCCTGCAAATACAGTCCCGTCCATAGTTTCAACCACTGCGCAGGCTGCCAGCGCATTAGCCAGTTCTGTTT
>JAWOHU010000186.1:0-4795 GCA_046485025.1 Cloacimonadaceae bacterium (SeqCode)
CCTGCCTGTGGAAGGAACGACGTGTGTTTTTGGGAAAAAAGGAACAGGCATAACGTGTTTCGATTTGCTAAAAGCCAATTTCCTTAGTTGTCAATTTAATAGATACAGTTAATATATAAATATAATAGACAAACCGGAAGGTTTTGCAGCTATTCCGGGTAGTATAACAAGGAGAAACTTCTATGGAACAACTGAAATTTTATGAATTGCCAGTCTTGCCTTATGCTTACAATGCTTTGGAGCCTCACATTTCGGAAGAATTGCTGAAGCTTCATCACGAAAAGCATCACGCCGCGTATATCAAAGGTGCCAATGCCATTCTGACCAAAATGGATAAGGCACGCAGTGAGGAAACTGAATTTGACACCAAGGCAATATTTAAAGAATTGTCATTTCATGTGGGTGGTAATGTCCTGCATTCCATGTTCTGGAAATGCATGGCACCTTCCGGAAAAGGTGGTGGCGGAGATCCTACAGGTCTGATCAGCACCAAAATTGTGCAAGAATACGGTTCTTTTGAACGCTTCAAAAAGCTCTTTACAGCGACTGCAATCAGCGTGGAAGGCTCAGGCTGGGCTGCTCTGGCTTATTGCAAAAAGACCCAGCGTCCCTTTATCATGCAGGTTGAGAAGCACAATACCAATATCTATCCCAATTTCAGGCTGGTTCTGGTTCTGGACGTGTGGGAACACGCCTATTATCTGGATTACAAAAATGACCGGGGCAAATTCGTTGAAGCCTGGTGGAATCTCGTTAACTGGGAAGAGGTAAACCATCTGCTGGATAAGATTTTAGCTAAATAGAACTTGGTTGTAATCATTTCAGAATCATGGTTTCGAGGTAGAGCAGGTTACCCTTCTTGCTCGCTTTCATCACATTTCTAATGCATTTCTATTAAAATACTGGAGGAAATTATGCCACATTTTGAAACACCGTTTGCAGGATTAGCAAACGATAGGAAACTTACAAAAGCTGAGTTGATCAGAGCCATTCGCTTTTCGATTGCGGCAGAATATGAAGCGATTCAATTGTATATGCAATTAGCAGAGTCAACCGATCATAAGCTCGCTGTGGAAGTGCTGAAGAGTATCTCTGACGAGGAACGTGTACATGTAGGAGAGTTTTTGCGATTACTGAATGAGCTTGCCCCGGATGAAGAGAAGTTTTATGCTAAGGGAGCTAAGGAAGTGGAAGAAGAAATAAAAAAATGAAGTAATTGATCAATTATCGCCCTGGGACTTTGAAGTAATTCCTAATTCTTGGCTGGAATTGTTTTCCGCATTATAGTTAGAACATCTTTAGGGGATGGGAAGATTTTTATTGTAAAAAGGACTTTCAAGTTTTGGAAAACAGCATGGATCCCTGCCTACGGAGTGACGACGGTGAAATGAGACTACCTGCTTTACAGGGACGACAAATCAGCCAATGGATTCTATCTCAAAGAATTCCAGCCAGTGCTTGACCAGGCCGGGTAAGAGGTCACCTGATTTGCCTTCGTAAAAGAAGTCAAAATGGTCCAGGTTTTTGGGCTTTTCCAGATTGATGCCAATGGTTTTGGCACCGCTGTAATGTGCTGCCATGACAAATCCTGCGGCTGGATAGACGCTACCGCTGGTGCCAATCACAATAAAGAGATTGCATTTGCGGATGAGGTTTTCTATCACGTCGAGGTAGTAGGGAATTTCGCCAAACCAGACAATGTCAGGACGCAGCAGTCCTTCACATTTTTTGCAGTAGGGCAGCTCCTCATTCAAGTCAATTTCCGTGATTTTGTGTGCTGCGCCACAGAGGATGCAATAGCATTTGTCCAGTCTGCCATGCATTTCGTGGACGTTTTTGTTGCCGGCTCTGCGGTGCAGTCCATCCACGTTTTGCGTGATAATCTGAAAATTGCCGCCCAGCTTTTTTTCCAGTTCATACAAAGCCAGGTGTCCCGCATTGGGCTTGGCAGCCAAAGCATTTTGGTATCTCTGTTTATAGAAGTTCCAGACCAGGACGGGATCTGCCTCAAAGGCTTCAGGCGTGGCGACGTCTTCGACTCTGTGGTTTTCCCACAAGCCATCCGATGCACGGAAAGTCTTCAGACCGGATTCAGCGCTGATGCCTGCTCCGGTCAGAACCGTAACCCTTGTCCAGGAACCTATTTTGATGTTATCTGTGATGTTCATATTCTCTCTGAAAATGTGTAGTGCAAACCCCGTTCCAAATCGCCAAATTGCACTGCACCTTTTTTTCCTTGTCAAATAAAGCAGCTTTGCATATAAGGATATTTCTGGAAAAGTAAGCTAAATTCAGTATATTATAAGAAAAAGATAGATAAACGGAGACAGAAAATGGAAGAACAAAGCAGCCGGATACCAAGAACGCTACCTGTGCTTCATATGAATAACATAGTGATGTTTCCTTTTCTGCTGATGCCTTTGGTGGTCTCAGACGAGGAGTCAAAACTGGTGGTGGATTACGCTCTGTCCAATGACAAATCCATGGCGTTCTTTCTGGAAAAGGACAAAATTCATACTGCCGATATCGGACTGCATCAGACAGGAACTGCAGTGACCATCCTGCGCATGCTGCGCAATCAGGACGGGTCCATCAGTCTGCTGCTGCAGGGCACTTCGCGCATCAAACTTCAGAAGGTGGTGCAGCGCGAACCCTTTATGACAGTGGACGTGGAATCAATTCAGGAACACCATGCCGACAATCCGGAAATCCTGGCATTGAGAAAAATCGCTATTGAACTGCTGGATAAAATGTCGCAGGAAAGCAATCTTTTAAACCGCGAAATGATTGCCGGACTCAGTAATATCAAACAGGCGGGCAGAGTGGCAGACATCATTGCGGGCAACACAGAAATCGCTCTGGATGACAGACAGGCAATTCTCGAAGCTGTCGAACTGCACAAAAGATACAGCATCCTGAATAACTGCCTGGCAGAACTTATCAAACAGATGCGCCTGGAAAATCAGCTCCGGAGCAATATTCAGCTCGAGATGAGTGAAGACCAGCGCAGATATTATCTCAGAGAACAGCTTGACGCTATCCGTAAGGAACTGGGCGAGACAGACGAAGTTAGCAAGGAAATCAGAAAATGGCAGGAAGCAATAGAAAAAAACAAGCTGCCGGATTATGTCAAAGAAGTCGCCTATGATGAACTGGAGAGGCTTGCTTCCATGCAGCCCGCTGCCAGTGAATATGCCGTTATCAGAAATTATCTGGATTGGATTGTCAATCTGCCCTGGCAGAAATTCAGCAAAGACAGACTCGACCTCACCAAGATAGAACAAATTCTCACCAAAGATCATTATGGTCTGCAGAAGCCCAAGGAACGCGTGCTGGAATACATAGCAGTCAAGAAACTCAAAGGTCAGCTCAAAGGACCGATTTTGTGCTTTGTGGGTCCTCCCGGAACAGGCAAAACCTCGATTGGCAAATCTGTTGCACGCTCTATGAAAAGAAAATTTATCCGCATGTCCTTAGGCGGGATTCATGACGAAGCTGAAATCCGCGGTCACAGAAGAACTTACATCGGCGCCATGCCAGGCAAAATTATAATGGAAATCAAACGTCAGGGCACTGCCAATCCTGTCTTTATGCTGGACGAGATAGATAAACTGGGACGCGATTTCAGGGGTGACCCGGCTTCGGCTTTGCTGGAAGTGCTGGATCCTGAGCAAAACAACACTTTTGTGGATAATTATCTGAACCTGCCTTTTGACCTCTCGGAAGTAATGTTTATCACCACTGCCAACTCGCTGGAAACCATTCCGCCCGCTCTGCGCGACAGGATGGAAATCATTGAGTTTACCAGTTATGTGGAAACAGAAAAACTGGAGATTGCCAAACGCTTTCTGATTCCCAAAGAACTCGATGCCAATGGTCTGAAAGGAAGACCCATCCGCTTCCAGAAAAGCGCTCTGGAAGAGCTTTGCCGCTATTATGTCAGAGAAGCCGGAGTCCGCAATCTGCAGAGAAGAATCAGTTCCATCCTGCGCAAAATAGCCAAGCAAGTTGCCTCCGGAAATGACAAGCAGTATGTCATAACTTCCAAGAATATCGTAGATTACCTCGGACCCAGGAAATACAGTCTGGAGCTTGCCACCAAAAAGCCTGAAATCGGTGTGGCAACAGGGCTTGCCTGGACTCAGTACGGCGGTGAAATCCTGTTTTGTGAATCCATCCGCATGCCAGGCAAGGGGAACATTGTGATGACAGGTCTGTTGGGCGAAGTAATGAAAGAATCAGCCAAAATAGCTCTCAGCTATCTGAAAGCCAACAGCAAAAAGTATAAGCTTGACCCCAAGGATTTTGAAAAGCACGACATTCATGTGCACTTTCCGGCAGGCGCAGTTCCCAAGGACGGACCTTCCGCAGGCGTGACTCTGGTGACTTCTCTTGCGTCTTTGTTTATGCAGAAAAAGGTCAGACACGATATCGCGATGACGGGCGAAATCACTCTGCTGGGAAAAGTTCTGCCAATTGGCGGTTTGAAAGAAAAGCTGCTGGCAGCCAAGCGTGCCGGCATCAAACATGTCATCGTTCCGGCTGAAAATGAGGAAGCGCTTTCTGAAATTGATTCTACAATTACTGAGAACATCAGGATAACTTATGTGAAAGAAGTGTCCGAAATCCTCAAAATAGTTCTGATCAAGGAATAGAAAACAGCAGAAGAGCAGTATGGAAAAGTATCCCAATATCAATATCCTGATCAATGTGCCGGAGCGCTATCTGCCCAAAGCGGAATTCGTGCTGAGGACATACTGCTACATTCTGAGACTGAATCCCAAGTTCTTTTACG
>JAWOHU010000054.1:0-10176 GCA_046485025.1 Cloacimonadaceae bacterium (SeqCode)
CATTTTTCAGATTAGCAAACAACCCTCGGGAATTCTTATAAATATGGGTCAAAAGTGTTCTTCCGAGCGGGATATTAGGTATGATTTTTTTTAAAATTCTTTTCATCTTATTCATTCCTTAAGGCGATTACAGGGTCCAGATTGCCGGCTCTGACTGCAGGCATGATGCCAAACAGCAGTCCTACTCCGACTGATACAAAGATGGCGGCGTAGATCATGCTCAGCGATGCCACCAGTTCCATGCTCAGATATTTTCCCACCATGTTCAGAATGGCATAGCCCAGAACGATTCCGACCACTCCGCCCAATGTGGTGATCAGAATGGTCTGCACCATAAACTGGATAAATATGTCAATTCTCCTGGCGCCGATTGCCAGCCGGACTCCGATTTCTCTTGTTCTTTCTCTGACCGATGCCAGCATTATGTTCATAATCACGATTCCGCCCACCAATAAAGAAACCACGGCTATGAGCACAAAGATGGTGGTAAAAATTCTGCCGTTCTTTTGCATCTCATCCATCTGCTCCTTGGCGGAACTGATTTCAAACAGTTTCTTGCCCTGTTTCAGATTCAGGATGATATTCTGCACTTTCTTACGCAATTCGATTGCTTCTTCAGGACTATTGGCTTTGATTTCCAATTGGCTGACTGATTGGTCCAGAGTGGTTTTACGGAACATTGTGGTCAAAGGTACAAATGCTTGTTTATTCATATATTCCAAGGCATTATCACCACCCCAGCCGCCTTGCATCTTGAGATATTTGGTTTCCATGATCCCGATTACTTTCATGACGTTTTTTTGCAGAACCACATATTCACCGATGGGGTTTTTGTTGCCGAACAGCTCTGTGGCAGCCGTGCTGCCCAACACAATCACATTATGAAAGTTGTTGATATCATAATAATTGATGAAGCGCCCCGTCTGCACATTCCATTCATCAACTATCGTCATATCAGGATACACACCTTTGACGGAAGTCTCATAGCTGATTTCACCTTTCTGAAGGGGATAATTTCTGGCACTGACAACCGGATTGAAAGCTCTGGCTTCCGGAATCAGAGAGCGGATTAAGTTGAGTTCATTAAAACTGAAGGAAGCCTCACGCCACTTTCGGAAGTCAATTTCCCAACTGGGACGGACCTCGATTTTATTCAGTCCGCCACGCTCTTGCATCCATTGCATGGTGCTTTTATTCATTCCGTTGATGATTGCAAGCACCACCATAATTGACATTACGCCCAAAACGATGCCAAGCACTGTCACGGCAGTCCTGATTTTGCGGGTCATTATATCCGCCAGACCGATTTCTACAGATTCACGCAGCGATATCGCCATCGACGATTTTTCCGTCTATGATTTTGATAATCCGGTTTGCCCTGTTTGCCACATTCATATCATGCGTAACAATTATCACTGTGTGACCCTGATTGTGCAGTTCGTTGAAAATGGTCAGAATATCGCTGCCGGCCTGGGTATCCAGATTGCCGGTCGGCTCGTCTGCCAACAGGATGGAAGGATTATTGACAATTGCTCTGGCGATGGCAACTCTTTGTCTTTGTCCGCCGGAAAGCTCGCTGGGCTTGTGTTTCAGCCGGTCACTCAGCCCCACACTGGCTAAAATCTCTCTTGCCTGCTTGGCTCTTGCTTGAAATTTCATACCTGCATACATCAGAGGCAGTTCCACGTTTTTCAGTATATTCAAGTGCGGCAACAGATTAAAGGTCTGAAATACAAAACCCACTTCCTTATTTCTGATGGCAGCCAGTTCGCTCTTTTTGAGGTCACTGACTTTGGTGTTGTCAAGGATGTAGCTGCCTTCAGTGGGTGAATCCAGACAGCCGATTATGTGCATCAATGTGCTTTTCCCCGAACCGGAGGGTCCCATAATGGCGACAAATTCGCCCTTCTCAATTGCTAAATTCACTCCGTTCAAGGCTCTCACCTTCACTTTGCCCATGTCATAGTCTTTGATAATGTCTATTGTTTCAATCAATGCCATGTTATAATCCCACAATAAGTTAGTCTGATATAATATCTTCTAATATTTTCTGTATTTCCGTCAAATCGGTTTTTATGGTTTGCCATAGAATAGATAAATCCACACCCATATAATGATGAATAAGCAAGTCTCTCATTTTTGCCATTTTAGACCACGGCAATTGAGGATTTTTGTTTCTATAACTTGGAGGCAGGGATTTTGCTGCTTCACCGATAACTTCGAAACATCTTATTACTGCGTATTGTGTCTTACGGTCTGTTGCGAAGGATTCAAAATCCATATCTTTGACAAAACTAAGAATATCGTGAACAGCATCCAGTATGTCATTTAAATAATCTATGTAATTACGTTTCATAGAAACTGCACCTCAGATAAAATGCTTTTCTTGATTGCTGGCTTGAGTGCATTTGTAGTCACTAAATCGACTTTTTTGCCCAGAATTTTCTCCAGATATTCTTGAATATCAATGAACTGAAAAATAGAAATTGGCTCAGAAAGCTCAATCAGAGCATCTATATCGCTGCTTTTCTTCTGCTCGTTACGTATCCAGGAACCGAACAGACCTATCTTTTTGATTGGATATTTCGACTGCAATTCTGGTTTGTGCTTTTTTATGACTTTCAGCAGTTCATCTTTTGTAGTTAGCATCAGCACTCCTTTACGGATAAAACATTTTTCATCAATTGTCATCTTTTCGATATGCCTGCCATTGTCAATAAAAAGAGGAGTTTGCGGATGAATATAATGCAATAGTAGTTCTCTGACTTCTGAGAAAGTCCTTTTATCAATTGCTCTGAGTCTCTTAAACTCTCTGTGTCTCTATGGTTTTTAGAAGTATAGGTCCCGTCTGCCTTCCTTCAGTTGGGCAAGTTTATCTCTGACAGACTGCTGCATATTTTCATCAGGGATTTGGGAGAGTTCCTTTTCAATCAGAGCCAGACCGGCTTTCAGAGTTTTTTCAGAGGAATAGTCAAACAGGTATTCAGCAAAGGTGAGTAGCGCATTGGGAGTGCAGAACCGCTTGACAAAACCGGGTATGGCAAATTCCATAAAGTGTTCACCTGTGCGGCCTGCCCTGTAGCAGCTGGTGCAGAAGGACGGGATGTAGTCATGCTCTGCGAGTTCATAAATGACTTCATCCAGGGTGCGTGTGTCGCCTAAAACGAACTGTGCTTTTTGGGCGGATTCGTCATCCAGGGATGCATAAGAGCCAACTCCGATGCTGCTGCCGGCGTCTATTTGTGAGACTCCATAAGACAGCACTTCGTTTCTGATTTCGATTGGTTCGCGCGCTGTCAGAATCATTCCTGTGTAAGGCACGCTCAGTCTGATGGTTGCGACCAGGTGCTTGAACTGCTCATCCGTTACGCGGAAAGGCGGATGTTGCGTAAAATCCGTTCCCACGGCAGGTTCGATGCGTGGGAAGGAAATCGTGTGAGGACCCACGCCAAAGCGGTCTTCCAGATGCATGGTGTGATAAAGCAAGCCCATCACTTCAAATTTATAATCGTAAAGCCCCATCAGAGCACCGATTCCGAGGTCGTCAATGCCGGCTTGCATGGCTCTGTCCAGACCGTCCAGACGCCACAGGAAGCTGCTTTTGGGACCCTTCGGATGCATCTTTTCATAGGTTGGCTGATGGTAGGTTTCCTGGAAAATCTGATAAGTTCCGATGCCTGTCTGCTTGACTATCCGAAAGCCTTCCACATCCAGCGGGGCCGCATTGATATTGACCCGGCGGATTTCTCCCTTGCCGCTTTTGGTTTTATAAACTGTTTCCACCGTGTCGGCAATGTATTTGGCATCATATTTCGGATGCTCGCCATAGACCATGATAAGTCTTTTGTGACCCGTGTCTTCCAGAGACGTTACTTCAGAAATCAGTTGTTCTTTGGTTAAAGTGGAACGCAGGCAATCTTGATTTGAAATGCGGAAACCGCAATAAACACAATCATTTACACATTCGTTACCGACATAGAGCGGCGCAAATAGCACTATCCGGTTGCCGTAAATCCTTTCCTTCAAAGTCTTGGCGCCATCCAGAATCATCTGCCGCAACTCGGGGTCGAAAACATTCAACAGCGCTGCCGTCTCATCAGGATTGAGTCTCTGCTTGTCTAGAGACTTATTTATGATGTCCCGGATTCTGATGTTATCGGGTGTCTTTTGTGTTTCCAGATGCTTTTGGATTTCCGCATCCGGTATAAATGACTTAACGCCTTCAATACTGATTTTCATTTTAATCCTTTTTTCGAGTAGAGCCTTTTTGCAAAAGGCTTTCATCCCTGCTCCTTTTTAAAAAAAGGAGCTACATTTGTCATCCCTGCGCAGACAGGGATCTTAAATCGACTAAGATTCAGGATCAGGTCGGGAATGACATTATGTAGAACAAAGTCCCAGCGTATGTCATTCCTGCGTAGGCAGGAATCTTAATTCCTATATTTTTAAGGTTAAACTTTTCACTTTCACGGACTTGATCTGCCCCAGTTTACCTGAAAAAGCGCCCATTTCATCCAGGTTCAGCTCCATCACCAAAAAGATGACAGAAACGTTTTTGTCGCGCATCGGATAGCCCACCCGCAGCTTGATTTTGGGCGCATAGGCATGCAGCAGTTCACTGACGGGATGAAACGCCGTTTCGACATCATCTATGACAATCGTGACTACATGGATTTTTGCTTCCATATCAAACTCCGGATTTGCAGTTTTGGGAAGCAATTAAAAGGCAGCAAGAGGCTTTTTACACTCCCTTGATGACAGATGCTTCCCTCATCGCAGGCTCAATTTTAGTGACAAGAAAAAGGACTCATCTGTTTTGGCAAGCGAAAAGATTTTCCCCTTATCCTGCCTTTATCAATCTCTAATTCATGTCATTATCCAGTCGATATCCAGTTGACTTTAATTCGACTGGATATCGACTGGATATCAATAGGATTTCAACTTTTAAGCAGAGACGATGTATGAGAGGGGAAAAAGCGAAAAGACTTGACACTCTGAAGTAGTGTAAATATAATTAAAAAAAAGTAAAAATACGATAAATGCAACACCTTTAAGGGAGGCATAAATGACTATGCAAGAACCGGTTAGAATACAATTGCCAGAAACTCTGCCGGAACCTAAAAACTTTAAACCGGGCATTCGCAGAGCCCCTGACCGCGGTCTTCCTCTCAATAAAAAAGAAATCGGCATTGCTCTGACCAACGCGCTCAGATACGTTCCCAGCTCACTGCATGAAGCTCTGGCACCTGAATTTTTGCAAGAGCTGAAAGAGACGGGACGCATCTATGGATACAGGTTCAGACCGTCCGGAGCGATTTTCGGCAAACCGGTGGATGAATACAAAGGCAGTTTGTCAGGCAGAGCTTTGCAGGTGATGATAGACAACAACCTGGATTTTGACATAGCTCTATATCCTTATGAACTGGTAACTTATGGCGAGACAGGACAGGTTTGTCAGAATTGGATGCAATACCTGCTCATCAAACAATATCTGGAAATTATCACTGATAATCAGACTCTGGTGGTGTCGTCAGGGCACCCGGTGGGCTTGTTTCCTTCCCGTCCTGAAGCCCCGAGAGTGATTTCCACCAATGGACTGATGATTGGGAAATGGGATAATCCTGAGCAGTTCAGGCGTCTGACCGCTTTGGGAGTTGCCAATTATGGTCAGATGACAGCCGGAGGGTGGATGTATATTGGTCCTCAGGGCATCGTGCACGGCACCTATATCACGCTTTTAAACGCCGGCAGAAAATACCTGGGTATCCCTGAAGACAAGGATTTGGCAGGAGTTTTATTTGTTTCTTCCGGTTTGGGAGGAATGAGCGGCGCGCAGGCAAAAGCTGTTGAAATCGCAGGCGGCATCGGCATTATTGCCGAAGTGGATAAAAGCAGAATTGACACCAGGCACAGCCAGGGCTGGGTGAGCAAGGTTTCAGCCGATCTGGAAGAAATTTTCCGCTGGGTAGATGAATTCAGACAAAGCAAAAAAGCTGTCTCCATAGCCTATTACGGCAACGTTGTGGACCTGCTGGAATACATCGACAAACACAATATCAAAGCGGAACTGCTTTCCGACCAGACCAGTTGCCATGTGGTTTATGAGGGTGGCTACACTCCTGCTGGTTACACTTTTGAGCAGGGCAGGGAGCTTCTGAAAAAAGACCCTGCAGCTTTTAACAAAGCGGTTGACAATTCGCTAATCCGGCATTATACTATCATAAAACACTTAACGGAAAAGGGTACGCGTTTTTGGGATTACGGAAACAGTTTCATGGCATCAGTTTTCGATGCGGGGGGAAAGGATATCGCACGCAATGGTGAAAACACTTCCGAAGGCTTCATCTGGCCTTCCTATGTAGAAGACATCATGGGTCCGGTCTGTTTTGACAGGGGCTATGGTCCCTTCCGGTGGGTCTGTTTATCCGGAAAAGATGAGGATCTGCGTAAAACCGATATGGCTGCGCTGGCTCTGATAGACCCTTCCCGCTGTTCTCTGGACAGGGATAATCATCACTGGATTGCGACGGCTGAGCAGAATAAACTGGTGGTCGGCACCAAAGCTCGCATCCTTTATTCCGATGAGGAAGGGCGGGTCAGTCTGGCTCTCAAATTCAATAAGATGGTCCGCCAGGGTGAAATCGGTCCCGTGCTGCTGGGCAGAGACCATCATGACGTTTCGGGAACTGATTCCCCCTTCCGCGAAACTGCCAATATCTATGACGGAAGCAATATCACGGCGGATATGGCAACCCAATGCTTTGCCGGCAACGTGGCACGCGGAATGACGCTGGTAGTGCTCTCCAACGGCGGTGGAGTCGGTATCGGACGCGCTATCAATGGCGGCAACGGCATTCTTCTGGATGGCAGTGAAAGAATGGACGGCGTGGTCAGGTCAGCTCTGTCGTGGGACGTGATGGGCGGTGTGGCGCGCAGAAACTGGGCTCAGAATCAAAATGCTGTCCAAACTTCAGTTGAATGGAATGAAAAACATGAGGGCGAAGGTCACATCACGATTCCCTTTGCTGCTGATAATGATTTGATAGATAAGCAGATAGATAAAATATTCGGAGCTTGAGAATGACTAACCATCTGGAAGATTTTGCCAAACTGATGTGGCAGGAACGCATCCCGGAAAGCGTCATTATGACTTTTGCAGCTTACTATAACAAGCTGGTGAACGGAGTCAGCAGCAAAATCAGTAAAAAAATGATTCAACCTCCCTCTAATCACAATCTGATAAATTTTAACGACCTGCAAGGCAGTGCTAACCTCGAAACCCTGAGAAAGACAGTCCTCATCAAGCTTAATGGCGGTCTGGGCACCAGCATGGGACTTTCCAAAGCCAAATCACTACTCCCCGTCAAAGGCAATATGAATTTCCTGGATATTATTGCCAGACAGGTGCTTACCCTCAGAGCGCAGCAGGGTGTCAGCCTCTATCTGCTCTTTATGGACAGCTATAATACGCAGGCTGATACTTTAAAATACCTGGGCAGATATCCCGACCTGGCAAAAGATAACATGCCTTTGGACTTTTTGCAGAACAAGTTTCCCCGTGTCCGGCAGGAAGATTTTGCGCCTTTTGTTTCAGAAGAAACAACTCAGATGTGGAATCCGCCGGGGCATGGTGACATCTACGCAGCCCTGGACAACAGCGGACTTCTGGACAGCCTCATAGCCAAAGGTATTGTCTATGCCTTCATTTCCAATTCCGACAATCTGGGAGCCACTGTCGATGCAGCCATTCCGACTTATATGGAAAAGAAGGACATCCCCTTCCTGATAGAAGTCTGCATCCGCAGCGAAGTTGACAAGAAAGGCGGACACCTCAGTGAAGACAAAAACGGCAGCTTGCTGCTCAGAGAAATTGCCCAGTGTCCGGAAGATGAAATCAACGAATTTCAGAATATTGAAATCTATAAATATTTCAACACCAACAACATCTGGATCAATCTTCTGAAGCTGAAAGAGGAACTGGTCAACAACAATGGGGTTCTGCTGCTGCCGATGATTGTCAATCCCAAAGTGGTGAACGGCACGCCGGTTTATCAGATTGAAACAGCCATGGGAGCAGCAATCAGCACCTTTGCAGGTGCCAAAGCTCTCGTAGTGCCGCGTTCACGTTTTGCCCCCGTCAAAAAAACAACTGACCTGCTGGCAGTCTGGTCTGATGCCTTTGAGCTCAACGACCAGTATCAGATAGCGCTGAAACGCACGCGCAAAGAGCCTCCGCTGATTAGTCTGGATGATAGATTTTATGGTAAAATAGATTTGATGCTGGAGCGTTTTACTGATGTCCCTTCTCTGCAGAACTGCGATTCGCTCAGCATTTCCGGCGACATTACATTCGGGGAAGGCGTTATCTGCAAAGGCAATGTCTGCATTATGTCTGACCGGCCGGTAAAACTGAAAGACCGCATCTGCGAAGGAATAATCAATCTTTGAGGTGAATATGTCATATCCTGTCTATATGGTAAACGCTTTTACAGAGCACTTTTACAAGGGTAACCAGGCAGCCGTGGTAGCAGTCGAGGAATTTCCCTCCGATACCTCAATGCTGACTCTGGCTAAGGAATTCGGCTTTTCTGAGACTGCTTTTGTCAAGCGTCTGGGTTTTGGCAAATATGCCATTCGCTGGTTCACTCCCGAGGCAGAAGTCAATCTATGCGGACATGCCACTCTGGCAGCAGCGAAGGTGCTTTTCCATGAAATAATTCCGCATGAGAAGCTGATTCTGTTTCAAAGCCTGTCGGGAGACCTTTTAGCCAGAAAAAAGGGTGAAGATATCCAGCTTGACTTTCCAATCGACGAGCCGTCTAAAATTGAAACGGACAACAGGATTGTGAAAGCGCTCAGTCAGTGGAACGCAGAGGAGATTCTCTATTCGCCGCAAACAAAAAATCTGATCGTCGTCTATAACGAAGCGGACACAGTTTTAGCACTCAAACCAAATTTTACAGAACTGGCAAAATTCAAATCAGATACGGTCTTCGGCATCATTGTCACGGCAGCTTTCACTGGCAATTATGATTACATCTGCCGCTACTTTGCACCCTGGGAAGGGATTAATGAAGACCCTGTAACCGGCTCTGCGCAAACCTGTTTGGCACCCTACTGGAGTAAAAAGCTGAATAAAACAGAGCTGGCAGGTTTTCAGGCTTCCTCCAGAGGAGGTGAATTTAAAGTAGAATTGGATGGCAACAGAGTTCTGATTTCAGGACGGGCATTTATCTATCTCAAAGGCGAGATAAAGAGAGGGTTCTGATGATTACCAAAGCACAAAAGATCAGATTGGGGATATTCATTGCGATCGGAGGTTTCCTGATTCTTCTGTTTGCAGGAGTTGTAGCGGGCAGCAGGCTTATACAGAAAAGAGATATTTACTACGTTCAATATGAAGATGTTTCTGTCAATGGCTTGCAGGTAGGTGGAAGCGTATCCTATCACGGTATCAAAGTGGGACGGGTGGATAATATCAAGCTTAACCCCGACGACGTAACTAAAGTCATCCTGACTATCAGTGTGGATGCAGGGACGCCCATCAGAGAGGATGTCGAAGCTACTTTGGTTCCGGTTGGCATTACAGGTTTGAAATCCGTCGAATTGAGAGGTGGAACTAATGAAGCAGCCCTGGTTAAACCAAAATCCTACTTAAAGGTTGGTACTTCCACCTTTGATAACATTACAGACAGGGCAGTTTCCATCGCTGAAAAGATTGATTTGATTGCCACCAATATATCCAATCTGACCAATAACCAGAATCAAGAGAGTATAGCTAAGATATTAAGCGAAACCAGTTTACTGTTGAGTGACACCAGAGCCAATCTGGGCGAGACTTTGCATAGCTTGAGTGTAATTGCTGCCAATGCTGCCGAAGTGGCAAGTTCTGCTTCAACCAATCTAACCAAGCTAACGGAGAATGTTAATCAAAACCTGACCCTGGTATCAGAGACAACTGTAAGGAATATGGATAAGATAGTGAATACTACTACTCTACAGATAGATAGTCTGGGTATCAATTTAAACGCCAGTATCAGAGAATTGAACAGGAATTCCAATCTTCTCCTGTCTGACGCGCGACTCAGAGTAAACTCAGTCGGAGACCATACAGATCAGATGATTGTTCAGGCTAGTAAAGAAATCAGCACTATGACCGCAAGCATCAACAGCACC
>JAWOHU010000057.1:0-5363 GCA_046485025.1 Cloacimonadaceae bacterium (SeqCode)
GCTAAAAATTGGGTGAAGCAATGGCGGAAAAGACAACTCTGAAGAATTATACTACAGAATCATACAATGTTCTTGCCAAAAATATGGTTGACCAATTGGCGCAAGGCAGCAGAAAGCTGGAGACCACTACCCTGAATTTTATCTGGCGCTGGTTGCTTTGCGTAAAGGAGCCTGGGCTGGAGTTTCGGCAACTCTGCTGACAACTCTCCCTATGTTAGTAAGATTCAGAAATGGGTCAGAGAGATTTATCACCGGTTAAGGAAATTCTGAAAGATGATTAAAGCATTTTCTGGTAGTGGCTACTGATATTGTTGTCGTGAATGTTATACACATAGGTCAAGAAGCAATTAAAGCTATGAGAGGATATGTCTTTTTTCCCCGGTTGGATTATCTGGTCTATACATCTCTTAAAATGATTGAGAGCTAATTAATGGAAAATTGGATAATATGAAGAATCTGCATTTAATAGTCGGTGCACGCCCAAACTATATGAAAATAGCACCTTTGTATAATGAGTTCACCAAATATCCCGAGTTGTTTAAGGTCAAATTAATTCATACGGGTCAGCATTATGATACAAATATGTCTAAATTGTTTTTTGAAGATCTAAGTATGCCAAAACCTGATATCTTTCTGAAAGTAGGTTCCGGCAGTCATGGCGTCCAAACTGCCAGAGTGATTGAAAAGTACGAAGGCTATGTTTCACAACAAAAACCCGATTTGGTAATAGTAGCCGGGGATGTTAACTCTACTTTGGCTTGTGCCTTAGTCGCAGCTAAAATGTGTATTTCGGTTGCTCACGTGGAAGCAGGTCTGCGTAGTTTTGATCGTAAGATGCCGGAAGAAATAAACCGATTGCTGACAGACCAAATTGCTGACTATTTATTTACGCCTTCACCAGATGCCGATGAAAATCTAAGTAGAGAAGGAATATCTAAAGATAAAATCTATTATGTTGGGAATATTATGATAGATTCATTGATCAGACATAGAGATATTGCTAACTGCTCTGACATACTAAACACACTTAAACTATACCAAAACAGGATAACCAGATATTGCCTGGTGACTTTACATAGACCATCAAATGTAGATTCTTTGGAAGGATTTACAACTATTCTTGAAGCACTACAAACAATTGGTGAAGATATAACCATTGTATTTCCGATGCATCCCAGAACAAGAAAAAATGTAAGTGCTTTTCACTTGGAAACAGTCTTGAATTCAATTCCAAATCTAATTTCAACAGAACCTTTAGGGTATTTGGATTTCTTAAAACTGGAAATGAATGCTGATTTTGTTATATCTGACTCTGGTGGTATTCAAGAAGAAACCACCTTTCTGCAGATTCCCTGCTTAACCTTAAGAGATAACACTGAGCGTCCCATCACAATTACAGAAGGGACTAATCAATTAGTAGCCCTGGATACGCAAAAGATAGTCAATGCTGTTCAGTCGATTCTGGCAGGAAATCGAAAAATCGGTTCTATACCCCAGTTCTGGGATGGGCACACTTCTGAACGAATTGTTGATATTTTACTTAAAACATAATAAGTAGCAGATTAATGAGAATTATGTCCCAATCAAAGAGCAATGTTTTGCATAAGGGGTATTTATTCTAATCATATGAGAGACTTTACTTTTTCATCATACAGGAAGCTATTAGACTCAATTATTAACTCTAAATTATGTTTCCAACCTGTTGAAGATTTTTTTGCATCTCCAAGTGCTAAAGCAGTAATCTTGCGCCACGATGTGGATTCCTGGCCTGTCAACGCTATGCAGATGGCGAAAATTGAAAGTGAAAGGGGAATAAGATCTACATATTACTTCAGGATGTCTCCTTTGAGTTACAATGAGAAAATAATCAAACGCATTGCTGCTTTGGGGCATGAAATTGGCTATCATTATGAGGACTTGACCACGCTTAATGGTAACTATGATAAAGCTATCAAGACCTTTGAATATAACCTGGCAAAAATCAGGCAATATTATCCTGTTAAAACCATAGCTATGCATGGAAAGCCATTATCCCAATGGGATAATTTAGATCTTTGGTCAAAGTACAATTACAAAGACTTCGGTATAATCGGAGAGCCATATCTGAGCATCAATTTTAATGAAGTGCTATATCTGACTGATACGGGAAATTGTTGGGATGGGGAGAAATATAGTATCAGGGATTCGGTTAAAAGCAAATACAAGTTCAACATTCATACTACAAATGATTTAATTGAGAACCTGAAAAATGGACTTCTACCCGAACAGATTATGTTGAATATTCATCCGGCGCGCTGGAATGACAATCTGCTCAAGTGGATGGTTCGCTATTATATGTTAACAGTTCCGAAATACACAGCTAAAAAGTGGGTGAAGCAATGGCGGAAAAGACAAAGTTAAAGGATTTTACCACAGTTCCCTACTACGTTCCTGCCAAAAATATGGCAGACCAATTGGCGCAAGGCAGCAGAAAGCGGGAGACCACTACCCTGAATTTTATCTGGATAAAGCTGCGCAACTGGATTCTGCAGGGTCTGGCATACAATTGTCCTGTCAATTCCATCCGAGTGCAGCTGCACCGCTGGCGCGGTGTTACTATCGGAAATGGCGTAATGCTGGGTATGCATTGCATTCTGGACAATGCGCATCCGGAGTATATCATTCTGGAAGATTACACTGCTCTGGCAGGGAATAATTATGTCATCACCCATTCCAATCCTTATCTCCATTTCAAAGGCAGGTTGCTGTCTTATTTGGCACCGGTTGTTTTACGCAAAGGAGCTTGGGCTGGCGTTTCGGCAACTCTGCTGCCGGGAACAGAAGTGGGTGAATGCTCCATTGTGAGCGCCGGTTCAACAGTCTCCGGGAAAATCCCGCCCAATGTACTGGTTTGTGGTAATCCAGCTATAGTAGTTAAAGAATTTAAAGCGAATGAAGAGATATTTTCTTGCTACCAATGATGTGGAAAGCACATCCATAAAATACAATAAACAAAGAGATATTACGGCAGCAAAGGTGTTATCCGAAGGAATACCCAAGCTGCTGGAATTATATAAAAGCCTGGATGTAAAATCCACCTTTTTCTTTACCGGAGAAATTACCTCGAAGTATCCCGAAATAGTCAGAATGGTCCTTCCAGACGGACATGAAGTTGCTTGCCATGGTTACAGCCATGAGGATGAATTTGCTTTTGACCGGCTAAGTTATCATGAACAGGTTAAGCAACTCACAAAAGCAAAAGCTCTGCTGGAAGATATATCCGGAACAGAAGTAATATCTTTCCGAGCACCGGCTCTCAGGGTAAATGAGTTCACTCCCAAAGCTCTGGAAGATACGGGCTTTGAAATTGACAGCTCCATTTCATCTCAACGTGCAGACGGGATCTTATCTTTTGGGGCTCTAAGAAAACTGAACAGACTTATTGCTCCCAGGATACCATACTTTACCGGTCGTCATTGTCTTGCACAGAAAGGTAATAGTCAGATTTATGAAATTCCCATCTCTGCTATGGTGTTTCCCTATATTGGAACCTTTATGAGGATTTATCCTATTTTAACTAAGATGTTGAGAGAATTTCTGCATTTGGAATCTTCCGGAACCGGCAAACCTGTAAACTTTTTAATCCATCCCAACGAGTGCATTCTGGAAGATGATGAAGACACAGTTGCAAGACGGTCAGACAACCCTGTGAAGTATTTACTGGCTGAAAAGTTCAGGACATATCTTAAGCAAAAGAACCTGGGAGAGAAAACGCTTCAACTATATAAAGAACAACTGGAATACTTCCAGGCTAAGGGTTATTCATTTTGCACCCTGGCTCAATACAAAAAAGAAAATGTGGGATGAGGACTCTATGCTGCATAAGCTTTTGGAAATAATCAACGTAGTCAGGGAAAATAAGAGCCAGGCACCTCTTACGGATCTCAAATCTGAAAATGATCTGCGCACCGACCTGGGATTCGATTCTCTGGATTTGGCTGAACTGACAGTGAGAGTTGAGAAAGAATTTGGTATTGATATTTTTGCCGATAGCTTTGTGCTGACGGTATCGGATATTCTGGTAAAATTGGGCAATGACCGATAAGCTGTTTGTATACGATTACAAAACAGATAAAAGCTATTTCTATGGTAAGCTTTTAGCTGATCTGAACAGCATTACAGAAGTTCGGGAGTATAGCTGCAATCAGGATCTGTATACTACTTTTCTGATGTTAATCTCCGGGATTCTGCATAATCAGAATCTGGTTCTGCTTGATTCTGATGTCTCTGAACAGGAATTGCAGAATCTGAATCTATCTAAAACAGACCTGTTACGCTCAAAAACAGTATCAGAGTTAAAAATCAGCTCTGTTGAAGAACTGCTTGTTAAGCTGAAAGAGCATAGAGACTGGCAGCTAACTCTTTTTACTTCCGGAACAACAGGAATTCCAAAGAAAGTTGTGCACACGCTATCTACCTTAATCCGGGCAGTCAGGATTTCTGAACGTCATAATAATGATGTCTGGGGGTTTGCCTATAATCCTGCTCATATAGCAGGTTTGCAGGTGTTTTTTCAAGCCTTACTGAATGGCAATGCGATAATAAATCTGTTTGAGGCTGGCAGGGACGATATTCTGCATCTTGTAAAAAACTATGGTGTAACGAATATCTCAGCTACCCCTACCTTTTACAGACTGCTTTTACCACTATCAGACAGCTATCCATCTGTGCGCAAGCTTACTTCCGGGGGTGAGAAATTCGATGCCAGGCTCACTGAAGCTCTGCTCAAAGCCTTTCCCAATGCCGGATTGCGTAATGTCTATGCATCTACGGAAGCGGGAACGATATTGGAATCCAAAGACGACACTTTCTCCATTTCAGATGAGACTTTATGTAAAATAGTTAATGATGAGTTTTTTATCCACAAATCTCTGCTTGGTGAGGGAGAAGGAATTGCTTCTGAAGATGAGGATTGGTATGCCACAGGCGATCTGGTAGAGACTTTGGAGCACAATCCGCTCAGGTTTCGATTTTTACAGCGTAAGAACGAGATGATCAATGTCGGTGGCTACAAGGTCAATCCCTATGAAGTGGAGCAGGTTCTTGAGACTCATTCTCTTGTCAGGCAGGCATATGTATATGGCAAAGCCAATCCTGTTTTGGGCAATATCCTGATGGCTGATATTGTTACTTCTGAAGTAATTTCTGAACGTGAACTGCGTGAATTCCTGAATCCGCTGTTGCAGCCATTTAAAATACCCCGCGTTATCAGCTTCGTAAAATCAATCGAACTGACCAGGACTGGAAAGCTTAAAAGAAACTGAAGGAAATGATTATATGAATAACGTTTTAGTCACCGGTATCATGCAGGGATTGGGTCTGCA
>JAWOHU010000087.1:0-11160 GCA_046485025.1 Cloacimonadaceae bacterium (SeqCode)
TTTCCGTCGTGGCTGATTAAGAGCAGTTCATCCAGTTCGGAGTGGTATCCCTGTTTGAATATTCCGCCTTCCGTGATGTTGAGCGGAGGCTTTTCAGTAAAGGCGTTGGCTATCTTTTCTATCAGGTCGTCAAAGACGTTGACCTGCTCCTGCCAGCGCTGCAGTCCTATCTGCTGGTTATGAAAGAAATCAGCAGCATTCTCACTTTCTTTAAAAGCGGCATCACGCAGCACTGGCAGGAGCAGGTCAATGTCTTTGACGACCTCATCGAAAAGATAGAAAACGCCTTTACTGAAAAGCCTCCGCTCAACATCACGGAAGGCGGAATATTCAAACAGGGATACCACTCCGAACTGGATGAACTGCTCTTAATCAGCCACGACGGAAAATCCTGGATTGCGCAACTGGAAGACGACGAACGCAAGAAAACCGGTATCCCGACCCTCAAAATCGGCTACAATAAAGTCTTTGGTTACTATATAGAAGTCACGACTCCCCACGTCAGCAAAGTCCCGGATTACTACATCGGCAAACAGACTCTGGTTAACGCGCAGCGATTTATTTCGCCCCGTCTGAAAGAATACGAAGCCAAAGTCCTGAGTGCAGAAGAAAGAATCAAAAGCCTGGAGTACGAACTTTTCAAGGAATTCCGTTTATATTTGGCAGAGCAGATTTCCAGACTGCAAACGCTTTCGGAAACTGTGGCAGGTATAGATGTCTTTGCAGGATTGGCTTTTCTGGCACATCAGAATAATTTCTGCCGTCCTGTTTTTACAGAAGAACGAGTGCTGGAAATCCACGAGGGCAGGCATCCTGTAATAGAAAAATTGCTGGTCTCGGAAGAATTTATTCCCAATGACACAGACCTTAATAGTGGTGACAATCGGATTGCCATCATCACGGGTCCCAACATGGCAGGTAAATCCACATATCTCAGGCAGATAGGTCTGATTATCATCCTGGCTCAGATGGGCAGTTACGTTCCGGCAAAAGGCATCAGGCTGCCGGTGTTTGACAGAATTTTTACGCGCGTCGGCGCTTCTGATAATCTGGCACAAGGGCAGAGCACTTTTTTGGTGGAAATGATTGAAACAGCCAATATCCTGCACTCAGCAACCTCCAATTCTCTCATTCTGCTGGACGAAATTGGACGCGGCACCTCCACTTTTGACGGTCTCAGTCTGGCTTGGTCCATCGTGGAATACATCGAAAAAAACGTAAATGCCATGACACTTTTCGCCACGCATTATCACGAACTGACAGAACTGGAAAACCTATATCCGGCAGTGAAAAATTACAACATCGCCGTCAAGGAATGGCAGGAGCAGATGATTTTCCTGCGCAAGATTGAACGTGGCGGCGCAGACCAGAGTTATGGCATCCAGGTTGCCCGTCTGGCAGGCATTCCGGACCGCGTTGTCAGACGCGCTAAAGACATTCTCAAAAATCTGGAAGAGCATGAAATCAGCCCTCAGGGTTTGACTAATACAATCAGGAAGAAACTCAATCAGAGCCTGCCCCAGATGGAAATCTATGAAGTTCTGCTGGATAAGACGGAAGAGAAGGAATCCTTTCTGCAGGAAATAAAAAACCTTGACCTGAATGAGATGACGCCGATACAGGCTTGGCAATACCTGAAAGATTTGCAGAACAGGATTTAGGCTAGGAAGGAAGGCAACGAAATGAAGACAAAGTATAGAAATCAGAGTGGTCAGCACTTAAGAAGTGCTGTGAAGTTTTTTCTCGGCACAGGAATCTTATTACTGCTCATATCCGGCTGTGCTTATCAGAAAAGTGAAAACGCCGGCAGGGTGAACGGAGTCTATATTAAGACTCAGGATTTTATGAACTCGCTGAGAGGACACTTTACAGGCTTTATGCTGGAAAAAGACAGAACTCCGGACGACGCGGAGAAAAGAGAACTTTACAAAACCACCTGGAAAAACATCACTATCCACACAATCCTGAAAAGCTATTTCGCGAAATATGATATTGTCGTGACTGAGAAAGAAGTCATAGATTCACTTTTAAACAACCCTCCCGCCAGCATCCAGAAAGCGCCTTTGTTTCAGACCAACGGCAGCTTTGACAAGGATAAATATGTCCGCACCCTTCTGAATGACAGAAACGGACAGCTCGACTGGCTGAAGCAGCATTATTACAACTATTACGTCCCACTTGGCAAACTGAAAATCCAGCTTATGGAAAATGAGGTCATCAGTAAAAAAGAACTCAGCGGTCTGCATAAAGTGATGAATAATTCCGCTGATTTGCAGTGGATTATGTTTGACCCGGCAGACGAGGTCACTTCTGTCTCCAGAGCAGAAATAGAAACCTATTACTTCAGCCATCAAAATGACTATCAGATAACTCCCGGCGCAGTTTTGGGCTGGGTGGCAATTGCCGTCAAACTTAACCAGGATGACATCGACACCGTCAAAACCAGAATTGATTCCATCTATTTTGAACTGACCAACGGCAAACCCTTTTCCATAATGGTGGAACGCTTATCCCAATCCCCTTCTTCCGCATCCGGAGGCTCATTGGGCTTTCTCAAGCTGGAAGAACTCTCCTCAGCCATCAGATCAGCTCTGGAGCCGCTCGACAGAAACGGTTTTACTCGTCCACTAAAAATTGACAACTACTGGGTCATTTATCAACTGGCTGAGCGCACCACCAATCTGGTTAAATTGAATGAACTGGTGCTGGAAATCACCCCCGGCGAGGCAAATAAAAGTCAAACCAAAGAAACTGCCATCCATCTGAGGGATCTGGCTCTGCAGCTTGATCTTGACACTGCTGCCGGGGAAATGAACTTTTCCTACAAGCGCAGCGTCACTGTCACCAAAGATTCACTCTGGCTGGCTGATCAGAACCTCAGTGCCTACATTTTGGACAGAGCCTTTACCCAAAAGCCCGGTGCTCTTCTGGAACCCGTCTATTCAGAAGACATGCAAGCCTGGATCATGACAGAAGTAATTGAAGTGCAGCCTTTTAAATATAAACCGCTGATCACAGTCAACGATGAGATTTATAACTTATTGCTGAAACAGAAACAGCAGTCAGCAGCTTTGGAACATGCCCGGAATTGGGCTCTGGCAAACAAGAACAAGCACCTGGAAACCGCTGCCAAAGCTTCCAAACAGATAATCAAAACTTCGGGTCTGCTGATTACGGGCTCTGTTCTGTCTGAGCCTGTCAGCGACATCTTTGTCAGCATCGTCACCGACCATCAGCAGAAGAAAATTCAGCAGCCTTACCTGCTTGGAGACAAAGTTTTGCTGCCTGTGGTAACTAAAATTACGACTCTGAGTCCACAGCAGTTTTCTGAAAGCGCAGCGCGCCAATACTATTTTGATAACATCAATCCGGACTGGTTTGAGGAGTGGCTGGATGCTCAGGTCAAAAAAGCAAATGTCAATATCTGGTTCAGTTATCCCTGATGATACAAAAACCCTTTATCAGTCTTGATTCAGAGCCAGTACAGGAAAATGGGATTAATTTTTGCTTGACATTACTGACGTTGTTTTTTATGGTAGACTTTGAGGTAAAAATATGAAAGGATTTTTGATTGTTCTGCTGCTCTGCGGGATTTTTACAATCTCCGCTGTGTCGATTTTTGACATCCAATACACCACCAAACCCGGCAGCAACAATACCTATCCCTCAAACTATGCAGGCAAAACCGTGACTGTGGAAGGCATCGTGACCGCTATCAACTACAAACACGGCGGCTTTTTCATCAGTGAGCCAGCCGGCGGTCCCTGGAGAGGAATCTATATCAGAACCCAGTCATCCAGCGTCAAGACAGGAGACAAAGTCATTCTGCGCGGCGTGGTGGATGAATACTTCGGCATGACCTGTATCCAGGATGTCAAAGCCATCTCTGTCATTGATTCCAATCATCCTCTGCCTTTTGCCAATATGGTGGCTTCCGGTCAGATTACAACTCCTGACCAGGCAGAAGCCTATGAGGGCACCTTAGTCAGAATACAAAATTCCACCTATCTCCAGAATCAGTCAAACTCAGTTCGCTTCAGCGTTAACGACGGTTCGGGAGTCTGCCTTGTCAGTGAAAGCTTTGTGCTGGACAAGCAGGTCAGATACAAATCCGGAGAAGTTTTCACCTCGCTGACAGGTATTGTCTGCTATGCTTTTGGCGAATATTCTGTCAATCCCAGAAACAAATCCGACGTCACTATAATGGCGCCTGTTTTCAATCAAAACCGTTCCTGGGGTAAAATTAAATCCATATACAAATAACATAAGGAGAGAAGGTTATGAAATTCTTTAAAACACTGTTCGTATTGGGCGGAACTGCTCTAGCCGGCTATTTTGGCTTAAAGACTTACAAAGTCATCAGTAACATCACAAAACTGCACAAATCTCTTCCCGAATTCCTGAATAACGTCTATGGGGAAAAACCTGCTCTTCACATCAATCACAACCTGAAAACTGCCACCATCAAAGTGGGCTTCACGCAGGCTATTCTTGATAAGCACACCGATATCGAAACCACTGTCAGAGAATACATTGATGACTTCTATCCGGAATTGACCAAGGGCGTCATCAACATTGAAGTTTTCGTCAAATCCGAAATGACGGAAGAAGCTGAAGACACTGCTGAAGAGGAAGAAACCGAAAAAGAAGTTTAACTGACTGGCTTACAAGATTTATACAAGACGCCTTTTCCCAAGGCGTCTTTTTTTTATTGCATCACAATCACGCCGGCTTGGCATAGGAATGTGACAGCCACCGCTGCCAGCAGAACTCCGACAAAGATATAGAGCAGCGATTTCCAGAATTTCAGTCCAAACAGATATGCTGCAAAAGCGCCGGTCCAGCCTCCCGTGCCGGGCAAGGGAATGCCAACAAACAGCACCAGTCCTGCCGTTTCATACTTTTCTATCAGTTCACTTTTTTTCCTGGTGCGTTTGAACAGCCAGTCCGTAAAGCTGCGTCCTGCCTTGGTTTTGCGCAGCAGGTTCACGATCCCGTTCATAAATATCAGAATAAAAGGAATCGGAATCATATTGCCAACTACAGACAGCAGTGCTGCTTTCTGCCAACTGAAACCAAACATAAAAATCCCGACCGGAATAGCGCCACGCAGTTCTATGATAGGCAGCATAGAAATTATTAAGACAATCCATTCCTGCGACAGATTATGGCGCTCCAGCCACTGCACAGTGTCAGACCTGATGCCTGCCTGCAGCGTCACTGCGATCATCAATATGACTATAAGTATGTATATCTTTTTATTCATTAACTTTCCAACTCTTAACTGGGGTTAGGATTAGCAGAGCGCTCTATTTGTCAACTCTGACGCAAGGCTCAGTCCCTTCAAACAACTGCAGACTGTTCAGCTTTATGGTTTTATTGAACTGCCGGCTGATGTAGTTCAGGAAAAAGTGATTGATTCTCTGGCAGTTTTGCGGAGTGAGACTTAAGTCGTTGAGATAGTTGCCGATAACAGGCAGCAGCGCAATGATATTACTCTCTTCCGGTTCCAGCGAATACACCCCCGGCTCCTTGTCAAAACAGTTTTGACAGAGCAGTTGTCCCGTATCAGCAGAATAAGCACGCGGTTCTGGCATCTCTTTGTGACAGACAGAGCAGTGATTTATATTGACCGGCACGCCCAAAAGTTTGTAAAGATGCAGCAGATAGCGCCAGAAAATGGCTATGGGATTGACTGCAACTGTTTTCAAGTAATCCAGATATTGTTGCAGCGCCTTATAAAATAGCGGGATTTCCTCATCCGGCAGAATAATTTTGGTCAGAATTTCTGCTCCTGCCTGAGCCGCAGTCCAGGTCTCCAAAGGCAGGTCAGCAGGCAGTTCATTCAAACTTGACATTTCGCAAAGTATATTTAAGGAAGAATTGGATGAGGTTGACAAAACAAACTCATATTCATTCAAAACGTTCAGCAGAAAGTCCTGATGCTGCTTGCTCTTGCGCAAACCCTTAGCCAGCACGGAAGTCATCCCCAGGCAGTCCGAAAACACCTGCATCAGAACGCTTGTTTCACTATAAGGCTGTTTGCGGATCAGGAAGCAGTTGGTCTTGATTTTAACCGGCATAGCTTAAGAGCAGTTCCCTGGCTGCATTGACATCCACCGGATTGGCAAAAACGGTTTTCTGATTGGTGTAGGTGACAAAGCCCGGCGCACTTTTCCGAGGCTTGCGCACAAATCTGATCTGAGTATAGTCCACCGGCACGTTTTCTGAGTGCCGCGCTTTGCTGAACCAGGCTGCCAGACTGCAACAGAGTTCCACCAATTCTGCCGGCGGCTCTTTTTTGTGAAAATTGCGCAGCAGGATATGCGAGCCGTGATAAATCCTGGTGTGAAACCACCAGTCGGCAGGTTTGGCCAGCTGAGTGGTGATGAGGTCATTTTCTTTGGCTTTTCTGCCAATCAGGATTTCCCAGTCCCCATTGACAGATAGCTTTAAAAGATGTTCGCTGTCTCTGATTTGTCTGACCGCGTCTTTAGCCTGTGTTTTGTCATTAGATAAATCGCGCCATTTATCTGTGTCAAAATAAGATAGAATCTCTTTCAGATGCTCGATTTCGGCTTGAGTTTTAACTATCTGTTCCAGGATTTTGGCTTTTCCGGCTTTGGCTTTGCGGTATTTTTTGATATAGAAATTCAGATTTTCCTGAGCTGATTTGTCCTGTTTGAGCGGAATCGTGATTATCTGCATTTCCGGATCATAGTAATCAACCGCTTCCAGATTGGCGTCGCCCTTGTTAATCAAAGGCAGATTGCTTTTTATTGCTTCAGAATATGCCAGCCAGGTCTGCATCTGTTCAGCTACCAAAAGTTCCTCTTGTTGTTGGTGGAGTTTCTTTTCCGCTTTGGCAAGCTCTTTGCGCCATTTTGACTGCAGTGTTTGTTTCTGCTGCTGCAGCTCTTTCTGAGACGCAACCAGCCTGTAATACTGCAGAAAATAGTCATTCATCGCGTTGCACTCAACGGCTTCGCCTTCCAGAGCGGGTTTAACCCAAAGGGGATAATTCACTTCCTCTGCCTGAGGGGAAAAGTCTGTCCGCGGCGGTTCATACTCCAGCCCGCTCAGAATCTGCCTTTGCGGATTATCGGCATAGGTATATTTATGTAAGGCATCTTTGATCATCAGTTTACTATTTTCAGCAATGCACAGAATCAGATTGCCCAGCGGCGGCATGCATTCAAAGATGAGCCTGTACTCAATATTTTTTTGATAGATATCTTTTTGTCTGAAACTGAAGGTTAGTATCCTGTCCCGGTCGGCGATTTCGATATCATAAAGCTCTGCCTTATTCAGATAAGACCAGATGGATTGCCCCTTCTGAGCATCATTTTGGGCAGCCGTGTCAAAGTATAAAAGCGGAGAGGAAGTTTTGTAGTGAAACGCCAAACTTGCCTTGTTCTGAAAAGCGAATACTGCTTCTGCAGAGGAGAGATACACTCTTTCCAGCAGCGCTTTCTGATTGCTGTTTTCCTTGACCCACTGAGCCAGCATAAAATATTTCATTGACAAATTCCATCATCCGTTTACAGTTAGTTTTGTGATATATTGTAGATTATTTATGAATGAATTTTGTCAATACAAACCTGAAAGGCAGGATTATACGGATTTGTTATCAAAGTCACTTTACACCAGTTTTAACATCATAGAAATTCAGATTTTAGACAAGGAGAAATAATATGAAGACTTCCACTTGGATAAGTGTGATTCTGGCAGTAATTGCCTTCGTCTTTTCCGTGTTGTGGTTCACCACCAATACCAAGAAAGTCAATCTGGCAAAGCAGATGGACAGCCTGAAAACTTCCTTCGAATTTGCCACTGAGACCATTAACGACATCCAGACCAATCTTGATTCCATTGAAATCGGGTTGTCAGGACAGCTGTTCAGCGGCAGGGAAATGCCAATTTCCGCTGCGGACAGGCGTTCCCAGATTATCAGCACAGTGCGCAGTATGAAGCAGCAGATTGAGTATGACAAAGAACGCATTACCACTCTGGAGAAGCAACTTGCCGGTTCTCAGGTCAAAAACCGCAGTCTGGAAAGCATGATTGCCAAGCTCAGACAATCCATTAATGACAAGGAAAGAATTGTAGCAGAGCTTTCCGGCAAGCTGGGCATTCTGGAAGAGACCGTGATTTCGGAAAAAATACTCTCGCAGGAAGAAATCTCCAAACGCGACAGAGAAATTGCCGCCAAGGTTGCCACCATCAAGACTCAGGAAAAAGACCTCAACACCATTTTCTATGCCTATGGCTCCAGAAAAGAGCTGGTGGACACAGATGTCATAACACGCGAAGGCGGAATTCTGGGTCTCGGCAAAGTCTCCACTCTGTCCAAAATGTCTGAACTCGAAAAGTATAAAACCTTCAATCTGGACGAAGTCGAAGGCATCTCCTTCCCTGCCACCAAGCGCGGCTATTCTATCCTCTCCAGTCAGAACGCTGCGTCCTACAGAGTGGACAAGGTCGGTGACAGCTACGTCCTTAAAGTCACCAATAAAGAGCTTTTCCGCAAATATAAAATCCTCGTGATTGAAATATTGTAATCAAAAATTACACTTTCCATAAAGGCTGTCTTTTGCGGACAGCCTTTTTCTTTGCACTCGTTTTCCGGAGTTCAAAATTTCCCCGCAACCCTTGCTGAACAAATATCTCAAGGGAAATTTCGGACTTCGTGGAAAAGATAACTTGCAGGATGACATCTCTCTCATTGTAAATAGGTCATAGGCATGCCCGACCCAAGACTTCAAAAACTCGCAGGAGGTAAACGAAATGCGTGGAAAGCTCATTGTGGCAAACCTGTTTCTGATGCTGTTGCTGGTCGTCGGACTGCAGGCTCAGAATCATAATAATCAGGGCGGGTATAATAACCGTCCCGGCCACCGCCCCAACCCTAATCAGCACCATCACCAATACAGACCTCAAATCAGAGAATTCACCGGTGTCCTGGTGCGCCAGAACGTTAATTCCCATAACCAAAACTGGAATCATCACTCCAACTCCCACAACCGCAATACCGGCTTTGGCATTATGGTGCAAACCCATCGCCGTCAGGCAGAATTCCTCCGCCTCGATGAAAAAGGCAACCGCATCGTCAGGGACATTCTGCGTTCCCGGCGCAACCGGGACAAGAAAATCTATGTGAAAGTAAAAGGCTATCTGGACCGGAGCGGCACTCTCAACGTCGTCTCCCTCTCCAAAATGAACCGCCCCAGACATTTTGCAGGTTTCTTTACCAACTCCCCGAACTCAAACTGGAACAACAACGGCTGGTCCTTCCAACTGTTTGTTGGACTGAACTGAAAACTCCGTCTCCCTGAGGCTGGTTGCCCGCCAGCCTCTTTTTTAAACTCTAAACATAACACAATAAACAACTTATCCGATACCTTCCCATCCCTGCCAGGATGAATTATCAACCCTTCAACTGACTATTGAAAAACATGCTTGACAGATAATCCCCCTATGATAAAAGTTTGCTTGTTAAGTAACATAGCCGTCGGAGATAAAGATGAAAAGACTCTCTATGCTTGTCCTGCTGACTTTGCTTTTCACATTGCTTGCAGCCCAAACGCCCCAGGGGAAGATTTACAGCGTGGGGAAGTTTACCTGCGGATTTACCGACCAGGGTGTAAACAGCTTGGTTTCCACCGGTTCCAACATGCTAACAATCCTGGCGGACAGCAGTCTCTATCAGTACAAACCAGGGCATGGATACATGTCTGTCCCGGCTGGGAATAACTTCGTTTTTGCCACAGGCTCTTCTGATGTCATGCTGGCTATTGATATCAACGGTCACCTGACTGCCTGGGGAGATAACACTTATGGACAGTGCAATGTTCCTGACGGTTTTTACCTACATGCTGCAACTGATAGCAGATATTGCGTGGCAGTGAGGAGCGATGGTTCAATTGCCGCCTGGGGCAGCAGTACCAACGGTTGTCTGAATGTACCTGCCGGTAACAACTTCCGTAAGGTCTTCGCCGGTTTTTATTCTTGCGTGGCTGTTACTGCTGAGGGGAATGCTGTTGCCTGGGGTGTTGACTCAGATTTTGATTATGGTTATGTAACTAATGTCAAAAAAATTGAGATAGGCGGGTTTGGGTACATCGTTTTCCTAACCACGAACGGCATTCTCAAAGAGCTGAGATACACAGATCCACCTGATCCTCAGACATATCTATACACGTATCCCGGCTCCTACCTTGATTTTGACATTGTGGGAAACGGAAACACAGTTCTTACCGTTAGTTCAGACGGTACAATTGGCAGTTGGCCTGATGCTGTGACAGTTCCGGCTGGGAATAACTACGTTTCAGTGATTGGCTCACCTTTTTTTGTAGGTCTGACAAGTAACGGTCAGCTTGTTTCACCGGATCAGAGTTACAATATCTTTAACTTCAGCATCCCCGGCTTTGATTATACCTGTGTGACAGCCGGCTGGCAGGGCATTATCGGTCTCAAAGCCGACGGCTCTCTGGGAGGTTATGTTCTTGAGTCTTCGCTAACAGAAGGACTGGGCACCTTACCCTCCGGTAATGATTTTATTGCTGTGGATCAGGGCTACTGGCATGCCCTGGCGCTGCGCTCAGACCACTCCATCGTTGGTTGGGGATGGGACGATTACAACCAGTACAACTTTCCAGACACTCATGACTACATTGCCATATCAGCCACCCATGCCCACAGTCTGGCATTGCGCTCAGACGGCTCTCTCATCGTGCGTGGCAACAGCAGTTACGGGCTTTGGGATGTGCCCGCCGGCAACGATTTTGTCAAGATAGATACTGAGAGCAACCGCTGCCTGGCTTTGCGCGCAGACGGCACTTTAGTTGCCTGGGGTTCCAATTATTACGGCGTGAATGATTGTCCTGCCGGAAATGACTATGTGGATATCGCCTGCGGCAGATTTTTCAGCATGGCATTGAAATCGGATGGCTCGATTGTCGTCTGGGGTCAGGACGGCTATCCTGACCCGCCCGGAAACGGTTAACTGAGGCTCGAGCGGTACCGCGGAGGTAACGGGAAATGGCACATAAGAAAGCAGGCGGCAGCACGCGCAACGGCCGCGATTCCGAGTCCAAGCGACTTGGTGTGAAGAAGTACGGCGGTGAGCAGGTCCTGGCCGGCAACATCCTCGTTCGCCAG